>JAEXFF010000006.1 GCA_023400335.1 Bacteroidota bacterium | reverse complement strand
GTTTTATTTTTGAAGGACCACTAACTGTAGCAATAAAACATGATTTTACAAATCAGTATTTACAATTTTGTCAGACAAATAAGATTATTGCAGACTTTACCCGTTTTCATCCTATCATAAATAATGCCGAACAAATGCGGGATATTGTTCAGGTGACTGATTTAGGGCATACGATTTATATGGATCTTGCTTCGGAAGAGACGATCTGGAACAATATAACCAGCAAGAACAGGAATATGATCCGGAAAGCCCAAAAAGCCGGAATTGAGATACGTCACGGACAAGGCAAAAAGCTATTACAGGAATTCAAGACGATTTATAATGCGACAATGGATCGGGATAAAGCCAATCCATATTATTATTTCGGAGGAGCTTTTTACGATAGTATCTGCGAGGATCTTTGGAACCATTACGAATTATTTTATGCAGTGCTGGACGGAAAGACGGTTGCAATGTCGATTATATTGCACTGTAACGGACAGATGCATTATCATCTTTCGGGCTCGGATGCAGAATACAGACATCTGGCTCCTTCGAATTTATTGTTGTATGAAGCTGCACGCTGGGGATGCGAACAAGGATACCGTACTTTTCATTTGGGAGGTGGTTTAGGCTCTGATGAAACAGGCGGGCTTTATAAATTCAAGCAAGCTTTTAACCGGAATTCCAATATTACTTTTTCGATTGGTAAAATTGTATTTGATCCGACAGCTTATGGGCAATTGGTAACATTGCGCCAGCAACAGGATGCTGGATTTATGCCAGACTCTTCTTTTTTCCCGGTATACAGAGGTTAATAATCTACTGTCTTTTATAAGTGGAATTTTCTATTAAAGTGACTATTTATTCTTCAAGCGAATATTTGTGGGCATGGAGCTTTGTATGCCTGTAGTTAGAGGCTGCGAAATTTGATGTTTATATTTTTTATATAGAGCATAACATGAAAAACAGAATTTACCTTTGCCTTGCACACATGTCTGGCAAGGAACAGGCTTTTATCAAGGAAGCATTTGATACAAACTGGGTGGTTCCATTGGGACCTAATGTGAATGCTTTTGAGGAGTGCTTAGAGGACTTTGTGGGGGAAGATAAACAGGTGGTAGCCTTGTCTGCCGGTACGGCAGCGGTACATCTGGCACTTCTGGCTTGCGGAGTGGGTCCGGGAGACGAGGTAATTTGTCAGAGCTTTACCTTTTGCGCTTCTTCGCATCCGATAACTTATCTGGGTGGGATACCGGTTTTTGTAGATTCAGAACGCGACAGCTGGAACATGGACCCGGAACTACTGGAAGAGGCGATTCGTGACCGTATTGCCAAAACCGGAAAAAAACCGAAGGCCATCGTACCGGTCTATCTCTACGGCATGCCGGCAAAGATAGACGCGATCATGTCCATCGCTAACCGATACGATATTCCGGTGATTGAGGATGCAGCCGAGGGCTTCGGTTCCCGTTTCGATGGTCAGGTGTGTGGAACGTTTGGGCGGTTCGGAGTACTTTCGTTCAATGGTAACAAAATGATCACCACCTCCGGAGGCGGTGCCCTGATCTGTCCCGATGCAGAAACTAAAAAAGAGATCATGTTCTATGCCACGCAGGCACGTGAGGCATATCCCTATTACCAGCACGAGCAAATCGGGTATAACTATCGGATGTCAAATATCTGTGCCGGAATAGGGCGCGGTCAGATGACCGTGGTTCGTGACCATATCTCCCATCACCAACATATTTGTGCCCTCTACCAACAATTGCTTTCAGGCGTTGACGGGATCACGCTTCACGAAAATCCCTCTCCCCGTTATGACAGTAACTATTGGCTGAATACCATTCTACTCGATCCCTCCCTGCCTGTCACCGGTGAAGAACATGCCTACGAGACAGCCATTCAGGGAGCAGTGGGTGGAGCGGCAGGAGTTACGCATGCTTCCAGGACGCTACATACCTCTAGTGAGCCGAACCGGAATGTAGAAGCGATGCGACTGGCGTTGGATAAGGCAGGAATAGAGAGTCGTCCGCTTTGGAAACCGATGCACCTGCAACCGGTATATGCTGGTAACCCGTGTTATGTCAATGGGGTAAGTGAAGCCTTTTTCAGATGTGGTTTATGTTTGCCAAGTGGTCCTTGTGTGACGGATGAGGATGTAACGTATATTATAGAGGAAATAAAGCGCTGTATACTGAAGTAATCAAATATCTTTCCTATATTCACTCTATAATAATTCATAAGATAAGGCCTAAATAAAACAATAAAATGAAGTTGGTTTCATTTGATTTATTATTCTCGTCTATCCATTCACGATGGACACTCCTAAACGAAGAGGACTTGAAGCCTAAACGGACAATGTCCTACATAACCTAAACTTAAGAAAATCCGGCCGAAGCCATTTTTAATCAAGGCCTGTGCTTGCCTTCCGGATCGATCTTAACGGACGAAAATAGAGATACCGTTGTAACAACAATCAAAGAAAAGTTGAATATTCAATTTCAGACAAGTTATCAATTCATCGGAAAAATAAAATACCCTCAAAAGTAAAAGCTGCTTTTGGGGGTATTTTATATATAAACATTCTTTTAAAAAGCACGTATAAATTCAGAAAAAGGCAAAAATATCTTTTAAAATACTATTTTTGTCTTGGAAAGACAGATCATTTTAAAAACTAAAAAATTGTGACTATGAAAAAGTACATCTGCACCGTATGTGAATACATTTACGATCCGGCAAAAGGGGATCCGGACAGCGGAATAGAACCGGGAACAGCATTTGAGGATCTTCCGGATGATTGGGTTTGCCCCCTTTGCGGAGTAGGAAAAGAAGATTTCGAACCGGTAGAAGAATAAACAATACAAGGGGACGGACCTTTTGTGTGAAATCAGGTGACAAAAGAACCGCCCCCCTGTCACGCTTTGCGGTATTTTTGCCGGTCTTTATCGGTAATTTCCCGGATAACTTTACAAGGATTACCGGCTGCAATAACCCCGTCAGGAATGTTTTTGCATACAACACTGCCGGCACCGATAACAGAATCATCTCCTATGCTTACTCCCGGCAAAACGACAACCTGCCCTCCTATCCATACATTATTTCCAACCGTTATGGGAAAAGCGTATTCTAAACCTTGATTTCTCTGCTCTACATCCAATGGATGCCCCGCCGTATAAAAACCACAATCGGGAGCGATGAATACATTATCTCCAAAAGTTACTTTAGCCGCATCCAGAATGGTACAATGAGTATTGGCATAGAAATTCTCCCCTACCTCAATATTATACCCGTAATCGCACAGAAAAGGCTGTTCTATAATTAAATTCCTTCCGGTCTTTCCCAAAAGTTTTTTGATAAGTTTCTCCCTCTCCTCCAGTAAAGCAGGATGCAGACGATTATACTCGTATAGTATTCCTTTACAAAAAAGACGCTCCTCCAACAAACCGGGGTCGTAATTGGCATCGTATAATAAACCCCGGGCAGCCTTTTCTTTTTCTGTCATAGCATTGTGTTATAAATTTTCGCAAAGAGAACAAACTCTTTTTATGAAATCAGGTGACAAAAGAACCGTCCCCTTGTCACTAAATAAAAAAGCCTGCGTATTATGCAGGCTGACGGAGAGCTGTTAGTGAGATTTGAACTCACGACCTCTTCCTTACCAAGGAAGTGCTCTACCCCTGAGCTATAACAGCAAACGAAGAAAATGCTCAACAACACATATCCTGTTCTTTCGAGTAAAAAAGCAGATGGACTCCGTCTATCCACTTTCTTTTTATTTCCCTACCCTTTCTTCCTGAGCCTCTTGTCGGATTCGAACCAACGACCCCGAGATTACAAATCACGTGCTCTGGCCAGCTGAGCTAAAGAGGCATGCGGGTAAGCGGACTATGTCGCACCGCTACAACCATCTACCCTTGCTGCCTTCCGACCCTGGGGGAGTTCGACAGGAGCTGGTCGCATAGGACTTACCCGGGCACAAAAGTACGAAATTATCACTACCTACCAAATTTTTTATCTCTTTTTTATTATAAAGAATTTAAAAGAAGTTGCAACCTCATATTATTCAATAATTTAAAAGTTAAAAAGGGCCTTTAGCGCAACCCATTTCTTTGGGATACGGTATAAGTTGTAACAATTGTGTATATTTTATTTAAATGAAGAATATATTTAACATTTCAATTTATGCAGACAGAACGGAGAAATGAGGAGAGGAATTACAATTCTGATATGAAGTTCTTAACCAGATTAAATATCACCCTGACAACAGACCACGACTATCGGTCGAATCTAGACAAAGCCTTACAAATGATCGGAACTTATTGTCAAAACGACAGAATTCATATTATAAAAATTTACCCGGACATGACATTTACCCTATTGCACGAGTGGCATAAACCGTCTTTAAGTCCGTTGAAAAACAAAATTAAAAAGCAGAAATGTTTTTTTGAACAAGATCTGGAAGATCAGTTAAACACTCACAATTATATATATATTCATCATACCCAGGACTTAAATTGTAACGAATTAAAATGTTTTCTGGAAGAATGTGAAATAGAAGAATCTCTTCTATTTCCATTGTTTTCGGGTTATTTGTTTTCATTTCTGTCCTTCTCTCATTGCACCTGCAAAAATACCTGGGACAGAGATGAAATTGAATTATTTACCGCCTTCTCTGCCATCATTGCAGCCAATGTGGAGAAAAATTTCATATTAAAAAAAATGAATTATAAATTAAAACAAGCTCGTCAGCTCAGCACACCATTGCCCACAAATAGATTTTAAGAAATAAGTTATGCATTTCAACAGTAAAAAATATCAATTATTACTCATCTGCCCCCTTCTTCGTTTAAAAGAAAAGATAAGCGGTATATTGAAAAAAGCCCAATACAATGTTGAATGTATTCAGGAAGAACAGGAGGCTCTCCTTAAAACAAAAGTATCCCAACCGGATCTGATTTTATTGGCCCCGGCGGGTTCTACAGCGGCAGAATGTAAAATTATTCACCAATTGCGGAACAAAATCCCGACCCGTACTACCCCTATTATTTTTATTTCTTCCATAAAAGACGACTCTATTATTGCAGAATGTTTGAATTTCGATTATACGGATTTTATTACAAAACCTTTGCGGGAAAAAGAATTACTTTTACGGGTAAAACATCAATTATTACTTCTGGAAGCCAACCGGACAATCCGGCGCCAGAATGAGCGTTTACAGGAAACGATAGAGGCACGGGATAAGTTGTATTCTGTAATCGCTCACGATTTACGGGCGCCCATCGGCACAATTAAAATGATCAACTCCATAATTGAAAGCCAAAAGGATAAAATCCGGAATGCCAGCATCCGGAAAAAATTCGAAATGATCAATGAAACCACAGAACAAGCTTTTAATTTATTGGAAAATCTTCTGCGTTGGAGCCGGAATTTAAATGGTAAAACAAAAGTAATCCGGAGCCATTTCGACCTGTCTGTCAGTATCCGGGAAGTACTTTCCCTGTTTACAACCATCGCCAATTCTAAAAATATCAGTTTGATC
The DNA here is from genome assembly GCA_023400335.1 of Bacteroidota bacterium. Taxonomy (GTDB): domain Bacteria; phylum Bacteroidota; class Bacteroidia; order Bacteroidales; family Marinifilaceae; genus Culturomica. The sequence continues at coordinate 9,758 of JAEXFF010000006.1, read as the reverse complement.
AATCATGTCAAAAAAGCGATCTCCGTTTATGCAGACGAGGATATGATCAAAACAGTTTTGAGAAATCTGGTTTCCAACGCCATCAAATTTACTTATCCGGGAGGAGAGGTCAATATACTGCTTACAGAACACAACGGACAGGTAACTGTAGCTGTAAAAGACAATGGACAAGGAATTACAAAGGAAAATCAGTCAAAACTCCTGAAAGACGGTCAATTATGCAGCACTTACGGCACAAAGAATGAAAAAGGTTGTGGCCTGGGTTTATTATTAAGCCGCGACTTCATCAAACTGAACAAAGGTAAGCTCCGCTTTAAATCGAAAGAGGGAGAAGGTACTACTTTCTATTTTACCATTCCCGGCAGCACGGATACTTCAGACAAATCCTTCATCGACTCTTTAGTTCCTCATACATCCGCAGAGCTCCCCAGGCATCTGTAGCCGCATATTTTATCTGGGAAGGGGTCAAAGCAGAAGCATCCCAATTCGAAACCCGCTGACGTTTTGATATTCTTACCTGAAAAACAATAGCCATTAACTTAGAGAATGATTTCTCACTAATACCATAACCGACTACAAATTCCTGCAGATCAACAAAGGAAGCCGGTTGAAAGTTACCCAGTTTCCTCAAAGCCCGGATATCGTCCCGAATGCCCACACCGATTTTCACTACTCGTTTTTCCGCCAATAAATTCCGCAAAGAAGGAAGAAATCCGCATTTATTCAAGCGGAAAAGGTAAACTCTTTCCGGTACAGCTAATTGTAAAAGACTGACAGGATAAGTTTCCCCCTTGTGGAAAGCCGGTCTTGTTTCCGTATCAAAACCCAAAAAAGGGTGAGCTGCCAGATAATGCACAGCTTCTTCCACTTTGTTTGCTTCTTCTATTACAATCACTTCCCCCTCGTATGAAAAAGCAGGTAATTCCTGCATTTCTTTCATATCAATATTCTCTTTGTATCTCACTTTTCTTTACATTTTTCTTTCGTCATCCGTCAGGCGGTATACTGCCTGATGAACAGCCCGCAGTACTTCTGCACAAGCTTTTCCCCAATATAACTCAAAATTATTATTCAACATCCACAAAGCTTCTCCGATAACTTCCGGAATTCCACAACGAAAAGTCGTAATAAAATTTTTAAGGTCCTGGTATATATCGCATGTTTTTTCCGAAATTGAATGAATTACCGGGGCTTCACTGTATTGCATATTATCATCAAAAACCTCCAGATACTCATCGTATTCTCCAAAAAGACGATGCAATTCCCCAAAAAGATAATTGTATTGTTCTTCCGTAACAGAATCTTCCGCCAAACCACCCTCCTCACATTCGCAAACAGGCAATAAACTGCCCTTTAAATAAATTAAAGGAATAAACTTTTGTAACCGCTGTAATACATCTTGCCGCTCCATGGAAGGTATTGTCTCTACAAAATCGCAAAATTCTTTTGCTACAGCCACAAACTCTATCACTTCCTTGGAATAACCTACATGCTGAAAATCTTCCATACCATTTTATTTTGTACAAAGGTACAAAAAGAGTTGCAATGTTAGAGGAAGAAAAATAAGATTTTAAAATGGAATTAAAGGATTAAGAAACAGGTACTTTACAACGACAGCGCCTCCGTTCCCTGACAAATATACAAGGGCAGGCTTTAAAGCTTCAACAATCAGGCAGCCGGAATTTGGCGGAAAAACATTCCGCAACAATCACTCCTTCCGTTTCTTTTCTGTAAGAACAAAAGCCTGAATGACGATACGGTCTATTATTTTCCGATCTATTGCATCCCTAATGTAAAAACAAAGAATAATCAAAAAGTTGAAAAATTAAACTTATGAAAAAGTCAAAATCAGGGAAACGGCAACTTTACTAAAAAATGCTTATCTTCGTAGCATAAAACGAAAGAAGAGATGAGATTTGATGAAATGAAGCTGGAAGGACCTGTATTGCAGGGATTAGAAGCGATGAACTTTCAGGAAACAACACCTGTACAGGAAAAAACAATTCCTGTAATTTTAGAAGGAAAAGATATTATCGGTTGTGCACAAACCGGAACCGGTAAAACGGCGGCCTATATTTTACCGGTTTTAAACCAGTTGATAAAGACAAAACATCCGGACGACTATATCAATGCGATTATCATGGCGCCTACACGGGAGTTAGCCCAACAAATTGATATGCAATTTGAAGGATTTTCTTATTTTGTTCCGGTATCGACTTTAGCTATCTACGGAGGCGGGGACGGAGCAATCTGGGACCAGCAAAAACAAGGCCTGCAGTCAGGGGTAGATGTCATCATTGCCACTCCCGGACGGCTTATCACTCATCTGGATATGTATAATATCGATCTTTCCCATGTCAAGTACTTTATTCTGGATGAAGCCGACCGGATGTTGGATATGGGATTCTCGGATGATATCATGAAAATTGTCAAAAAATTGCCGCAAAAACGGCAGACAATTATGTTTTCGGCCACCATGCCTCCCAAAATACAACAATTGGCCAAAACCATTCTTCACGATCCGGTAGAAGTGAAAATTGCCGTTTCCAAACCAAACGAAGCCATTACGCAGGCAGCTTATATTTGTACGGAAGCACAAAAAATGGAACTTATCCGGGAGCTATTCGGGAAACCGGTAAAATCGAAGAGCATCATTTTTTCTTCTTCCAAACAAAAAGTCAAGGAACTGGCCCATATCCTGAAACGGATGAAATTCAACGTAGCTGCCATGCACTCGGATCTGGAACAGGCAGAACGGGAAAAAGTAATGCTCGATTTTAAAAATAATAAGATCAAGGTGTTGGTTGCAACTGATATTGTCGCCAGAGGTATTGACATCGAAGATATCGGTATGGTATTGAATTACGATGTTCCGCACGATCCGGAAGATTACATCCATCGTATTGGCCGGACCGCCCGGGCCAATGCAGAAGGACTGGCAATCACTTTTGTATCGGAAAAAGAACAGGGCAAATTTTACCGGATTGAAAAGTTTCTGGAAAAGGAAATTTATAAAATTCCCCTCCCTCCGGCTTTAGGAGAAGCACCTATTTACAATCCGCAAGCTTTCGTCCGGAAAAACGGATACCGGAACAACAGAGGGAAAAACTATGGGAAAAAACACCGTCTTTCCAAGCCCTCCAAAACGGATTAGTCTGTCATTGTTTTTCAATCAACCCTTCTACAGCATCCTCTAATAAATCCAATACCAATTCGAAACCGTCCGGACCTTCGTAATAAGGGTCCGGTACTTCCCGATACACTGTATTCTCCCGGCAAAAATCCGTCATTGCATGGATTTTAGCCCATTCTTCATCCGTCACCGCCAGTTTTTTCAAATCAGCTATATTTTGACGGTCCATTCCGATAATTATGTCAAATTCACCGAAATCCGCTGAAGCATAGAATTGCCGGGCCCGGTGTTCCAGCTCATATCCCCTTTTAGCCGCATGTTTTCTCATCCGGGCATCGGGACAGGCCCCTGAATGTCCGCCGTATATACCAGCCGAATCCACATAAAACTCCGCCTCTCTTCCCGCTTTCCTTAATTTCGACTTCATCACAGCTTCAGCGGCCGGAGACCTGCAGATATTGCCCAAACAGACAAAAAGTATTTTTTTCATATAAAAGACAATTATATCATCAACAGCATCCTTAAAAATTAAGGACATCCCTTTCCCAAAATCTTACAAAGATAAACTTAATTCTTATTTTTTCTGAATCTCCATACAGGAGTCATATTTCTATTTCCCCACTGATTTCATGAACCACTCTTGCCCAAACTACCGGCAGCCGGACCGGCTTTTTAGGACCACTCACTCCCTTTTTTCCTCTATCTGAGTAGCCGATCTGAATAAATGATAGATTCCTGAATTCTAACATTCTAAATTATAAAATATCAAATAAGTCGGTTGACTCATTATCATAAATCCATTTCTGTGTTTTATTAATCCCCAACTGATAAAATCACAAATCCGTTTTAGGATAAAAGGCTCATTTATGAATACTTATATCTCTGCGGCATCTACTTATTTATTAGGGTATTTTAATATATTTATAATAAAAACGTAACATTATTTTATTATTTTCGATAAATTTCTGAGTAAGCTATTTTTCTTTTGAGTTGAGAACTAGTTGTTTATTGTATATCTGTACAACATAGACCGTAACTCTTAAAACGATTAGACAATGGAAACATTTTATGCTTCAATTCCGATCTTAATCTTAATTATTCTAATGGGTGGCCTGAAGGTTTCCGGGGACAAAAGTAGTATTGTCACATTGATAGCTACGGTTCTTCTCGCCATACTGGCATTCGGAAGTTCCGTAACGGACACTTTCAATTCCTTTCTGTACGGAATGATAAAAGCATTGGTTCCTATTCTGTTTATCATTTTGATGGCCATCTACAGCTACAATGTGCTCTTACACACAAAAAAGATCGAAGTTTTAAAGCAGCAGTTTGCTTCTTTATCGACGGACAAAAGCGTACAGGTGCTGTTAATCACATGGGGTTTTGGTGGTTTATTGGAAGGGATGGCCGGATTTGGTACCGCGGTGGCAATTCCGGCAGCGATACTGATCAGTCTGGGTTTCAAACCGATGTTTTCCGCAATTGTCAGTTTGATTGCCAATAGTGTGCCCACGGCTTTTGGGGCCGTTGGAGTACCGGTAATCGTTTTGGCACAGGAAACGGGATTACCGGTAATCCCGTTGAGTACGGCTGTCGTTTTACAATTGTCCGTACTGATGGTTCTGATTCCGTTAGTCATTACTTTTCTGGCTGATCCCAGGGTAAAGGCACTTCCCAAAAATCTGCTATTAAGTCTGTCGGTCGGTGGAATATCGTTAGCAGTGCAATATCTGGCTGCCCGTTATATCGGTGCCGAAACGCCCGCAATTCTCGGTAGTATAGCTGCTACTATAGTGATTATCATACTGGGAAAATTACTCGGAAGACACGAAGAGAAACTGCCCCGTTCCCGTTTTTCAAAGAAAGAAATACTGCAATCCTGGACAGTATATCTTTTAATTATGGTATTGATTTTAATCACCAGTCCTTTGTTCCCTTTTGTCCGTGAAGGCCTGGAAAATTGGCTTGTATCTACGATAGATCTCTCCATCAATGGGAGTATCCGTCGCTATACTATACAGTGGCTGACTCAGGGAGGTGTATTGCTTTTTATCGGCTCTTATGTGGGAGGACTGCTTCAGGGGGGAAGGCCCGGCGAATTACTGTCAGTGCTTTGGCGCTCATTGGTACAATTGAAAAAAACAATAATTACCGTCATTTGCCTGGTTGGATTTTCCTCTATTATGGAGACTTCCGGTATGATCAGTCAGTTGGCTGTGGCCCTATCCGCAGCGACAGGTGCTCTATACCCGTTATTTGCTCCTTTAATCGGGGCGTTAGGGACTTTCCTTACGGGAAGCGATACGTCGGCAAATATCCTTTTCGGTAAATTACAAGCCGGTGTGGCCAATCATATATCTGTCGATCCGAACTGGTTGGCTGCGGCCAATACTGCAGGGGCAACGGGCGGAAAAATTATTTCCCCTCAAAGTATTGCCATTGCGACCTCAGCCATCGGTCAGCAGGGACAAGAGGGAAATATTTTGAAGGCAGCTCTTCCCTATGCGTTAGCATACGTAGTTATAACCGGAATCCTTGTTTTATGTTTTATATAAGCTATTTGCAATTATACTTTTAATACTATAAAGATGAAAGTCGGATTATTTATTCCTTGTTATATCAATGCAATCTACCCGAATGTAGGCGTAGCCTCTTATGAATTGCTCACTTCTTTAGGGCTGGATGTCGACTATCCTTTGGACCAAACTTGTTGCGGACAGCCTATGGCGAATGCCGGCTTCGAAAAAGATGCTACAGGTTTGGCAAAACGAATGGAAGAGCTATTTGCAAAATACGATTACGTAGTAGGACCTTCAGCCAGTTGCGTCGTTTTCGTAAAAGAAAACTACCCTCGCCTGCTCCCGAAAGAAGAACCCTGTATCAGTGGCCGTATATACGAAATCTGCGAATTTTTGCACAACATCGTAAAAGTAGACCGTTTAAATGCCTGTTTCCCTCATAAAGTGAGTATTCACAACAGTTGCCATGGGTTACGGCTTTTACACCTGGCTTCCCCTAGCGAGTTAAACATTCCGCGTTTCTCTATTCTTCGGGATTTGCTTTCCCTGGTGAAAGGAGTGGAAATATTTGAACCCAAACGGGTAGATGAATGCTGCGGATTCGGCGGCATGTTTGCGGTCGAAGAAGCAGCTACCTCTGTCTGTATGGGGGAGGATAAAGTGCGGGACCACCTATCTACTGGTGCCGAATTTATCACAGGTGCCGACAGCTCCTGTCTGATGCATATGGAAGGGATCATCCGGCGGGAGCATTTACCGATCCGGACAATGCATATAATAGAGATTTTGAATTCCAAAGAATAAGGACAATAGTCCGCCTTTCTGTTCGTTAACATAATAAAAGCAGGATATGAGTTCACATGCTAAAGCAGCAAAGAAATTTATAGCAGACCGTGAGAGAACGGCCTGGCATGACCAGGCGCTTTATTTCGTGCGGGAAAAAAGAGACAAGATGGCATCCGGAGTTCCCGAATGGGAAGAACTCCGCCAGATGGCAAGTGATATGAAACAGCATACAGTAATGAACCTGGCCCATTATCTGGAGTTGTTCGAGAAAAATGCCACGGCAAACGGGATCCATATACATTGGGCAAAAGATGCAGAGGAACACAACCGGATTGTATACGATATTATCCGTCAGCACAAGGGAAAAAATCTGATAAAAAGCAAGTCTATGCTAGCGGAAGAATGTGGACTGACCCCCTATCTGGAAGCCCGGGGTATCGATGCCGTAGAGTCCGATCTGGGAGAAAGAATTATGCAATTAATGGGCACTCCGCCGAGCCACATCGTTCTTCCGGCCATTCATGTGAAACGCGAAGAAGTAGGGAAAGTTTTCGAGGAATACCTGAATACGGAAACAGGAAACAGTGATCCTACCTACCTAACCCATGCGGCCCGGGCCGCTTTACGCGAGAAATTTCTGCATGCAGACATTGCTATGACGGGCGTAAATTTTGCAGTTGCTTCTTCGGGCGCTTTCGTTGTATGTACCAATGAAGGGAATGCCGATATGGGAACGTCGTTCCCGAAAGTACACATTGCAGTTATGGGACTCGAAAAAGTAATTCCTGATTACAAGGCCTTAGCAGTTTATATCCGTTTACTGGCCCGTTCCGCTACTGGACAACCTTCCACCACTTATACTTCGCATTACAAAAAACCAGTAGAAGGCCAGGAAATACATGTCATCATTGTAGACAACGGGCGTAGTGATATATTAGCCAATACAGATCATTGGGGAATGTTGAAATGTCTCCGCTGCGGGGCTTGCATTAACACTTGTCCCGTATATCGACGTAGCGGAGGATATTCATACTCTTACTTTATTCCCGGTCCGATAGGAATCAATCTGGGAATGCTGAAATCCCCTGAGCAATATTCCGGTAATGTGTCGGCCTGTTCCCTGTGTTATTCCTGTTCCAATGTCTGTCCGGCAAAAATTGATCTGGCTGAACAGATTTATAAATGGCGGCAGGATTTAGCCCCTCTGCACCTGGCAGATCCGATGAAACGGTTTGTCACGAAAGGGATGAAATGGGTAATGAATCATCCGGGACTTTTTTATAATGCCATTGCTGCCGGAAGGATAGCGGAACGTATGCCCCGTTTTGTACTTTACAATCGTTTCGATCCCTGGGGTAAAGGGAGGGAACTGCCGCAATTTACCAAAGAGACTTTTAACGCTATGTGGAAAAAAGGAAAAATAAAAAAAATATAACGATGTCCAGTAAAGATTTAATATTAGCTGCACTACGGGCTAATGCGAAGGAGAAACGGGAGCGTCCCGAAATGACTTTTAGTCCGTTAACCTATCCGGATCCTTTGGGCCAGTTTCAAAAGATACTCAAAGCCGTCGGTAGCAATTGTGTTTTACTTGAAGAAGGGGAAGACGTGAACGATGTGATTAAACGGTTATATCCGGAAGCCCGGAGCATCGGCTCCAATTTACCGGAAATCAGTATAGCCACTTTTAATCCCGACTTATTGGAAGATCCCCGCGAATTGAACGGAACGGACATTGCCGTGGTTCGGGGAGAATTCGGTGTGCTGGAAAACGGGATGATCTGGATGAAGCAGCAAACCCGCTACAAAGCCTTGTTTTTTATTCCGGAAGCTTTAGTTATTCTATTGGATCGTCGCCAATTGGTCAATAACATGCATGAAGCTTACACACGGCCCGATTTCGATGACTTCGGGTACGGTTGTTTTATCGCCGGGCCGTCCAAGACAGCAGACATTGAACAAGCCCTGGTCATCGGCGCACACGGAGCCAGAGCGGTTACAGTTATATTAGGCTGACTTCCGGCAACAGATCTGAGAATCGCCGGTATACATCAAGAAAATCAGTATACCGGCGATTATTTTTATTTCAGACAACCCAAAATACTTAAAGAATAAGATTCCGTTTTATGTTTTCTACCTCATTTGACTAAAAACGGCAAGGAAGACGCTTAATTAAAAAGCGAATCCACAAATTCTTCCCGGTCGAATACCTGTAAATCTTCCATTTTCTCTCCGACACCTATATACTTTACCGGAATTTTAAACTGATCGGAAATACCTATTACGACTCCGCCTTTTGCTGTTCCATCCAATTTCGTAACTGCCAAAGCGTTTACCTCCGTTGCTAACGTAAATTGTTTTGCCTGCTCATAAGCATTTTGCCCTGTAGAGCCGTCCAGAACCAATAAAATTTCATGAGGAGCATTGGGAATCACTTTTTTCATGACGTTCTTTATTTTCGTCAGCTCATTCATCAAATTAATTTTATTATGTAAACGGCCGGCAGTATCGATAATTACGACATCTGCTTTTTCTGCCTTTGCCTTACTCAACGTATCATAAGCCACAGAAGCCGGATCGGCTCCCATTCCTTGCTTTACAATGGGCACCCCTACCCGTTCCGCCCAAATTACCAATTGATCGACAGCGGCGGCCCGGAAAGTATCTGCTGCACCTAAAATAACTGTTTTTCCTGCTTCTTTAAATTTATTGGCTAATTTTCCGATGGTTGTTGTTTTTCCTACACCATTCACTCCCACAACCATAATGACGTAAGGTTCTCCGTTATCCGGCAACTGAAAAGACGTAGTATCATTCGCATTATTCTCTTTCAACAGTGCGACAATCTCCTCCCGCAATACCCGGTTCAATTCCTCAATCCCCATATATTTCTCCCGTTGTACCCGGGCTTCAATCCGCCCGATAATCCGAATAGTTGTTTCTACTCCCACATCCGATGAAATCAACACTTCTTCCAAATTATCCAATACCTCATCATCTACTTTAGACTTCCCTACAACAGCCCGGGCCAATTTCTTAAATACACTTTCTTTCGTCTTCTCCAGGCCTTTATCAAGGCTTTCTTTCTTACCTTTTCCGAATAATCCGAATAATGCCATTTCCTATCTATTAGAGTTCATTTTAGAGGGTACTAAAATAAGCATTTTAAACTAAATTCTAAAACTTTTTCCAGGGTATAAAAAAACCCTGACAACTTACGTTATCAGGGCTCCTTAAATTCGGCATCTACCTACTCTCCCACCTGTGCGGCAGTACCATCGGCGTGAAAGGGCTTAACTTCTCTGTTCGGGATGGGAAGA
>JAEXFF010000420.1 GCA_023400335.1 Bacteroidota bacterium | reverse complement strand
TTTCTTAGCGGCCAGAAAATCGCTTATTCCTCCTATATATTCCTTAATACCGTGATTGGCAAATTCATAGACCTTATCCGCCAGGCCTGTCAGAAAGTCACGGTCGTGGGAAACGACTATCACCGTTCCTTCAAACTTCCGGAGCGCCTCTTTCAGAATATCCTTGGTCCGCATATCCAGATGGTTGGTGGGTTCATCCAGTATCAACAGATTATAAGGTTCCAGTAATAAACGGACCATGGCGAGACGCGTCCGCTCACCTCCCGACAAAACTTCCACTTTTTTATCTACATCTTCCCCCGAAAAGAGAAAAGCACCTAAAATATCCCTTATTTTTTTCCGGATTTCCCCTACTGCCACCCGGTCGACCGTATCCAGCACTGTCAGTTGTGTATCCAGCATATCCGCCTGATTCTGAGCAAAATATCCGACATTTACATTATGACCGATTTTCAAAATCCCTTCATAGGGGATCTCATTCATAATCATTTTCACCAGGGTAGACTTTCCTTCCCCGTTTTTTCCTACAAAAGCGACTTTTTCGCCCCTTTTAATATCCATGTCTACCTCCCTCAACACATTCTTTTCCCCATACGATTTACACAAATTCCTTCCCGTAAGTACAATATCCCCGGAACGGACCGCCGGCTGGAAACGGATATTAATCCGGGCAGCATCTTCCTCTTCCACCTCAATCCGTTCCAGTTTCTCCAATTGCTTGATCCGGGATTGCACCTGTACTGATTTCGTCGCTTTATAACGGAAACGTTCTATAAATTCTTCTGTATCTTTTATCTGTTTCTGCTGATTCTGATAAGCTCTCCATTGTTGTTCCACCCTTTCTTTCCGAAGCTCTGTAAATTTGCTGTAGGGTACTTTATAATCGTATATTTTTCCCAAAGAGATTTCGATAGTACGGGTCGTCACATTATCTAAAAAAGCCCGGTCGTGCGAAACCAATACCACTGCTCCGGAATATCCCTGCAAAAAAGATTCTAACCAGGAAATAGATTCGATATCCAAATGGTTAGTGGGCTCGTCCAAAAGGAATATATCGGGTTTCGCCAGCAATATCTTCGCCAATTCGATGCGCATCCGCCATCCTCCGCTGAACTCTTCACATTTGCGTTCCATATCTTCCGAAGTGAAACCCAAACCCTTCAGGACAATTTCCACTTCCCCATTGACATTTCCTTCTCCCCTCAGGGTCAATTGTTCGGTTTTTTCATGGATACGATCCAGAAAACGCATATAAGATTCGGATTCATAGTCTTCCCTTTCGGCTAAACGGCTGTTCATCCGGTCGACTTCTTCCCGCAATGCCAGTAAATCGCTGAAAGCCTTCTCAGCCTCTTTCCGTACCGTATTCCCATCCTGATAGATCATGGTTTGAGGCAAATACCCGATCCGCAAGCCGGAAGCCATTGAAATATTCCCTTCCGAAGGCTGCTGCAGTCCGGCCAGCATCTTCAGCATAGTGGACTTTCCTGCTCCGTTCCGTCCCGTTAAGCCGATCCGGTCCTTCTTATTAATCAGGAAAGACACGGAATCCAACAAATAAAAACCTCCGAAAACAACACTTACACCATTTACTGAAATCATAAAACACTGAGAATTGAAAATATACAAAGCAAATTCCGCTGCAAAGATAGGGAGTTTCTCTGTAAATCTTCATTATTTAAGTCCTTTTTTCCCATAAGACCAACAGGGCTGAAAACTCTATGACTTTTGTCATATTTTTTATCCCGGAAATAGTTTTATATTTGTAAAAACATATCATTAACATTTAATACTTATCAACTATGCCTAAAGGAGTATACAGATTACCCAACATTACCAACGAACCAATTAAAAGTTATGCTCCGGGTTCTCCGGAACGCAAAGCATTGAAAGAAAAATTGGCTGAAGTGAAAAACACGGTGGCAGACCTGCCGATGATTATTGATGGGAAAGAAATCCGAACCGGCAAATTAATGGATATCCGTCCTCCCCACGAACATAAACATCTGTTAGGCCATTATCATCAGGGAGATGCTTCGCACGTACAAATGGCCATCGATGCTGCCATGAAGGCAAAACCGGCCTGGGAAAAGATGAATTGGGAAAGCCGGGCTGCTATTTTTTTAAAAGCAGCAGAATTAATTGCGGGTCCGTACCGGCAGCTGATGAATGCTGTCACTATGCTGGGACAATCTAAAAATGCTTTTCAGGCTGAAATCGACTGTGTTTGCGAACTGGCAGATTTCTATCGGTTCAACGTAAAAAACATGTATGAAATTTATCATATGCAACCGAATTCTTCGGCCGGAATCTGGGACCGTAATGTTTGGCGTCCGTTAGAAGGTTTTGTATTTGCCCTGACTCCTTTTAACTTTACTTCTATTGCAGGAAATCTGCCGGGAGCTCCGGTATTAATGGGGAATGTATGTGTATGGAAGCCGTCCAAGACTGCTGTTTATTCCGCACACTTAATTATGAAGATTTTAAAGGAAGCCGGATTACCTGACGGAGTTATCAATCTGGTGTATTGTTCCGGACCGGTAGCTTCTGACGTCATCCTCAGCAGTAAAGATTTTGCCGGTATTCATTTTACCGGTTCTACAGGCGTATTCAACAGCGTATGGACCAATATTGTAAAAAATATTACCAAATACCGGACGTATCCGCGCATTGTCGGGGAGACCGGAGGGAAGGACTATATTTTTGCCGACCCGACAGCACCCGCTAAACAGGTAGCGACCGCTATGGTAAGAGGCGCTTTCGAATATCAAGGACAGAAATGTTCGGCAGCCTCCCGGGCTTATATCCCTTCCAATATCTGGGCAGAAGTCCGGAAATATGTAGAAGCAGATCTGGCTAAAATCAAAGTAGGAGGCGTAGAAGATTTTACAAATTTCGTAAACGCCGTAATCGATGAAGATTCTTTCGACAAACTGGCGAAAGCGATAGACAATGTACAGGCTTCCCCGGACGCAGAAGTGATTATGGGAGGAAAATACGATAAATCAGAAGGCTACTTTATCTATCCGACTGTTATTCTGGCTAAAAAACCGGATTATGTCACCCTGCAGGAAGAATTGTTCGGACCGGTACTGACTGTATATGTATACGAACCGGACCAGGTAGAAGAAACCCTTGACATATTGGATCATACCTCCAATTATGCACTGACAGGCGCTATTTTCTCACAAGACCGGGCTGCTATCGAATGGATGACTGAGCGTCTTACTTACACTGCCGGTAATTTCTATATCAACGATAAACCGACCGGCGCAGTAGTAGATCAACAGCCCTTCGGCGGCGGAAGAGCCTCTGGCACCAATGATAAAGCCGGTTCTGTCCTGAATCTGCTCCGCTGGGTATCTCCCCAGGCTATTAAAGAGACATTTGTACCGGCAACGGATTATATGTATCCCAATTTTTTAGAAGACTAAAAAATAAATTATACTTTAAGATGTAGTTTAAAAAGCTTCCCTGTATATACTCTGCAGGGGAGCTTTTTTCATTCCCAGGAAAAACGTAGATTTCTTTTGTCGTCTTTTCCCTTCGGTCTGTTGTATTTGCCGGTCTGATGCTCCACTCGCTTTTTCGTAATTCGTCCTGCGTTAAAACGCCGATACTTCCTCCTTTTAGTCAGGCTTTGCCT
>JAEXFF010000360.1 GCA_023400335.1 Bacteroidota bacterium | reverse complement strand
GTGAAAAATATGGCGGGAGTACCTATTGGGATACAGAAGCTTACTGTGTGCCTTTTTATCTTTCGACTGCTGATTCTGCTGTAACCCGGAATTTATTAATTTATCGGTACAAGCAGTTGGATAAAGCAATTGAAAACGGTCTTAAATTAGGCTTTACCGGTGGCGCGGCTCTTTATCCTATGGTAACCATGAATGGGGAAGAGAGTCATAATGAATGGGAGATTACTTTTGAAGAAATACATCGGAATGGAGCGATTGCCTATGCCATTTATCGTTATATAAATTATACCGGAGATGAGCATTATCTGGAAGAATATGGTTTGGAAGTGCTTACAGCTATTGCTCGTTTTTGGGCGCAGAGAGCTACTTTTTCGGAAGCAAAGAAAAAATATGTCATTTTGGGAGTAACCGGCCCGAATGAATATGAAAACAATGTCAATAATAATTGGTATACCAATAAAATAGCCACCTGGTGTATGGAATACGCCATAGAATGTCTGGAAAAAGTAAAATCACGTAGTGCAGACCGTTTCCTGGAATTGGTGGCTAAAATGGAATTGGATTATAAAACGGAAACCAGGAAATGGCAGGAAATTATCAGTCAGATGTATTTTCCCGAAGAAAAGGAATTGGGAATCTTTTTACAGCAGGACGGATATATGGATAAAGAACAAATACTCGCTGCAGATTTAAATCCTGAGATCCGGCCTTTGAATCAGCATTGGTCGTGGGATCGTATTCTGAGGAGTTGTTTTATAAAACAGGCAGATGTTTTACAGGGTATTTACTTCTTTGAAAAAGAATACGATGAAACTTGTATAAAACGTAATTTTGATTTTTACGAATCCCGTACCGTACATGAATCTTCCCTTTCCCCTTGTGTACACTCTATTTTAGCGGCAAAAATCGGTGATATGGATAAAGCTTATAATCTTTATTTGCGTACAGCCCGTCTGGATTTGGATGATTATAATAAAGAAGCCCGTGAAGGGTTACACATTACTTCTATGGCAGGGACTTGGATGTCTATAGTAGAAGGTTTTGGAGGAATGAGGATAAAAGAAGGAATACTGAGTTTTCAACCCGCCATTCCGGAAAGTTGGAAATCTTATTCCTTTAAAGTCATGTTTCGGAATAATATTTTAAATATAAGGGTAGAACATTCAAAAATTTTAATTTTCAATGAAAAAGGCGGAGATATTGAATTATTAATGTACGGGAAAAAATATAAAGTAATGGAACATTCTAAAATAGAAATTTAGAAAATAATAGCAATAACGAGACAAAATCTGCAAGCTGTATTTTTAATTTAATGCGATATGAGAATAATAGGAATAATGATATTGCTGATGATATCCCTTAGTGTTTCCGCTAAGACATTTCAGCCCAATAAAAAAAATCCGAAAATCCCTGTAGAAAGGATAGAACCTCCTAGCTGGTGGGTGGGAATGAAGAACCCGGAACTCCAGCTTATGGTGTATGGTCCTCAGATCTCTACTTATCGGCCTGAGATCCATTATGCAGGAGTGAAAATTGAACGGGTAGTGACCACAACTAACCCGAATTATTTATTCATTTATTTGCATATAGACCAAACGGCAGCTGCCGGAGAAATGAAAATAGAGTTCTGGAAGGGGAACCGGGAGATTTTTAATTATCCCTATCTTTTGCAGAACCGACAGGAAGGATCCGGGGAACGGGAAGGTTTTAGCAGTGCTGATGTAGTTTATTTAGTGATGCCCGACCGGTTTGCAAATGGAAATCCAAATAATGACAGCCATGCGGAAACCATCGAAAAGGTAAACCGAAACGATATGAATGGAAGGCACGGGGGAGATATACAAGGAATTATCGATCATTTGGGTTATCTGGAAGATTTAGGGATTACGGCTTTATGGAGTACTCCCTTAATGGAGGATAATATGCCGGTTACTTCTTATCATACCTATGCCATTTCTGATTATTATAAAATTGATCCCCGTTACGGAACAAATGAAGACTATAAGCGATTGGCTGCAGAGGCAAAGAAAAGGGGTATAAAGCTTATTATGGATGTTGTAACGAATCATAATGGTACAGCTCACTGGTGGATGAAAGATTTACCGGCAGACGACTGGATTCATCAGCACGATACGTTTACCCGTTCTAATTTCCGGATAGGAACCGTACAGGATCCTTATGCAGCGGATGCAGATAGGAAATTGAATACGGAGGGATGGTTCGATACTTCTATGCCCGACTTGAATCAGAATAATCCTTTATTATTGGATTATCTGGTTCAGAATGCGATTTGGTGGACCGAATATGCGGACTTGGGTGGTTTGCGTATAGACACTTATCCATATAATCATAAGGAAGCTATGGCTGAATTCAACGAGAGAATAATGGCTGAATATCCGAATTTTAATATAGTGGGGGAAACATGGGTACATCAACCCGTTGAGGTTGCATATTGGCAAAAAGATGCCTTCAATTCAGATGGATTTAATTCGGAATTACCAACCGTTATGGATTTCCCTTTACAGGATGCTTTAATCGTTTTTACCAAGGAGAAACAAGGTTGGGACAAAGGGATTATGCGTCCGTATTCTATTTTTGCTCAGGATTATTTATATCCGGATCCTTACAATTTATTGATTTTTGCTGATAATCATGATACAGAACGAATATGGGAAGCTTTAAACGGGGATATCAATCAATTTAAATTGGTATTTACTTTGCTTGCGACAGCTAGAGGGATTCCTCAGATTTATTATGGTACAGAGATTATGATGCGGGGAGAAAAACAAAAAGGGGATGGAGATATCCGACGGGATTTTCCGGGAGGTTGGCCGGGAGATGAAGTTAGTGCTTTTACTGCTGAAGGGCGGACTGCAGAACAGAATGAAGTATTTGATTTTATGAGAAATTTATTGCAATGGCGGAAAGCTAATCCCGTTATACATACGGGAGCTTTAAAACATTTTATACCGGAAAATGAATGTTATGTATTTTTCCGTTATAACGATGATAAGAAAGTAATGGTTATACTCAATAATTCAGATAAAGAATCAAAAGCCCTTGATTTGAAG
>JAEXFF010000306.1 GCA_023400335.1 Bacteroidota bacterium | reverse complement strand
TGACATTTGTTTGTTTTTTCGCTTTTCTGTTTCAAATTCAGGCGCAGGAACAAAAAGAAGAAGGGTATCGGTTTACAGATATCAAACGCATGCCAGCAACCAGTGTGAAATCGCAGGACCGGAGCAGTACCTGTTGGGCATGGTCCGGCATATCGTTTTTCGAGTCGGAAATTGCCCGCCTGGGAAAAGATTCTGTCAGTCTTTCACCTATGTATGTTGTATGGCATACCTATAACGGTAAAGCCGGCCGTTACGTACGTCTGCACGGTGAAATGAATTTCAGCCCCGGCGGGGCACATTATGACGTGCAATGGGCCATAGACCGTTACGGAATTGTTCCCCTGGAATCTTATTCCGGCTTGAACTATGGGGAAAACAGCCATGTCCACGCAGAACTCAATCGTTTATTGAAGGCTTATGCCGATGTCCTTGTCAAAAATCCCAACCGGAAAATCACGACGGCTTGGAAAACCGGTTATCAGGGAATTTTAGATGCTTATCTGGGAAAATTACCTCAAACCTTTATTTACAAAGGTAAAGAATATACTCCGGTAAATTTTGCACAGATGCTGGGATTGAATATGGGAGACTATATACAATTGACTTCTTTCAGTCATCATCCGTTCTATACCCCGTTCGCTATTGAAGTGCCTGACAATTGGCTGAATGGAAATACCTATAATCTTCCGCTGGAGGAATTCATGGACGTTTTGGATAAAGCTATTGACAAAGGGTTTACTTTCGCTTGGGCTGCAGACTTATCCGAGAAAGGATTTACAAACGGTATTGCCGTGGTTCCGACTTCCGATACGAAAGAAATGAAGGATGCTGAAATTGCCAGATGGCTGTCACTTCCCAAAGAAGAACAGCAACAGCTATTTACCAAACAACCTTGTAGTGAGAAAAAAATTACTCAGGAAATGCGGCAGGAGGCTTTTGATAATTATCAAACTACCGACGATCATGGCATGCATATTATCGGAAAAGCTCAGGACCAGAATGGTACCCCTTATTTTATCGTCAAAAATTCCTGGGGAAAATATAATAAATACGACGGTTATCTTTATGCTTCTTATTCTTATGTTGCTTATAAAACGTTATCGGTTATGATACATAAAGATGCCTTATCCAAAGAATTGAAAAAGAAACTGGGCATACAATGATTTGTGGTGAGAACCTTGTCCTGTTTCCTTATCCCTAAAAGATGGATTTTCTGTTTCCTGTAAACGAAACCGCTGAAACTTTACCCAGGTATACAAGTTGTAATGTATGCTTGGGTAAAGTTTCACAATTGCAGATTTCATTCTCAGAACTGAAAAGTAAATCCCATAAATTGTTTTCGTTTCAGGGGCTTAACGATGAAATGAGGAGGAATGGTATTTTCCCCTGGCCGGTGTAGTTAAAATATTAACGGATAGCAAGAATCCCGTCCTTTATTGTCGGATCCTTAAAAAGAGCTTATCCGAGGAAGAAAATAAAACTGTTATAAATTGAAATGCTTACACCGGGCAGCAGAATGCGTCTGCCCTAAAAGAAAAAGGAGTTAAGTTTTACACCTAACTCCTTGTTAACCATTAGTCGGGGTGACTGGATTCGAACCAGCGACCACACGCCCCCCAGACGTGTACTCTACCGGACTGAGCTACGCCCCGAAAAAGCAGTGCAAATATATAGGTTAATTTTGAAACGAGCAAGAAGTGGGATGAAAATGTTATTTAAAAATTCGGATGTATAACCGTTCGGGAAAGAGGGTGTGAGGGAGAAACAGGCGGTTTAGTTTCTGCGGAGGGTATATTCTTCTATGCCAAGATGTGCCAGAGTGTTGCGGAGTTCTTCTTCGTTATCGGAGAGCAGAAGGAGCTTATCTCCTGGGAGGAGACGGGTATTGCCGTTGGGAACGAAATAATTGTCATACCGTTTAATCATAATGACGAGCGTGTTTTTAGGCAAATGCAGGTTTTGCAGACGGTCTCCATCTGTAAGTAAGTCGGGCATTACCGATGCTTCGGCGACAATGGATTTGATATCTTCAGAAAGTTCCATGTCAAATTCCTGGGTTTTATTTTCGGCCGGGTGTGCCAGGCCCAGAATCCGGGCAGCCTTGGAAACTGTTGTTCCCTGTATAAGTAAGGAGAGTATTGTGATAAAAAAGACTATGTTGAAAATCTGACTAGCTCCCGGAACATCTGCCAGTAGAGGATAGGTTGCAAAAATAATGGGTACAGCTCCTCTTAACCCGATCCAGGAGACAAAAATACGACCGGCTAAAGTCATTTTACGGAAAGGGAGGAGGCAGAGAAAGACGGCCAATGGCCGGGCAATGAAAATCAGAAATAAACCGATTAATAATCCGATATGGGATATTCCCCATAGATCCTTGGGATTAACGAGCAGACCTAAAGAAAGGAACATTATGATTTGGAAAAGCCAGGCTAGTCCGTCAAAAAAGTTGGCGATATTTTTTTTGTAAACGATGCGGTGATTTCCGATTACTAAACCTGCCAGATAGACTGCCAGGTACCCGTTTCCATTCAGGAGATCGGTTATAGAAAAAGTAAAAAAAAGGAAAGTGAGTAAAATCACCTGGTAAAGG
>JAEXFF010000196.1 GCA_023400335.1 Bacteroidota bacterium | reverse complement strand
CAATAGAAACAAGATTACTTATGAAAATTGATAGAATAATTGATAAAATAATTAGTATATTTTGGGTTATTGTTTCAACTGTATTTACGCTTGGTACAGCTATAATTGCCTTGGCAGTTTCAGGTATTTTTGATGAAGCTAATAAAATTACCTTAATTAGCATTTGTTGCTTTATCGGAGGGATATCTACAATAATAGTGCAATTAATTATTTTTAGTTACCAAATACATAGTAGAATTACTGTACTTGATGAAATAAAAGAGCATATCAAAAGGGGCAATAATATAGTATCTCATATGAGTTTTGATAATCTAAAACCAGAGATTACAAATCGAATAGAAAATAACGAGGTTAATAGTATCAGACTCATATGTTATGGAACAAGTGGATTTGGAGGACTTATACCAGATTTGAATAATAAAAAACCAGATATACAAGTTAATATGCTTCTATGCTCACCAGACTCTGAATTAATAATATACAAAGATCAGGATATACCTCAGATTAAAAAGGTAATAAGTATCTGTAAGGAAAATGACAAGATAAATATTGTAAAGAGTCTTATTCCGCCAACAATTAGAGCATGTGTTTTATATGATAAAAGTAAAGCTCCTATCTGGGCAAGCATACAAACATATTATTTTGAGAATGATAAAAAACACAATAGTTTTAATTACCAAAAATTTTATGCTGTTGTTGCAGATGAAGAAAGAAATCCTCGATTATTAAAAGAAATGGATAAGGTTATAAAAGATGAGTATAAGCGATTGATAAAATTCTCCTCAGAAAAACAGGGATTAAATGAAAACCAAACAAAAGCAGTCTTACATTGTTCTGAGAAAAATGAAATTACAAAGAGGCAATATAAAATAGTAACTGAATGCCAATGTCAAAATACAATTGATAATGAATTAGCTGAATTAGTAAACAAAGGTATATTTAAAATAGAACAGAAGAAAAAGTGGACACGTACTACTGAAGCTTATGTTTTAGTATAGTAATTTATATGAATAATAAGAATATGAATAATAAGAATTTCAATACAGACAGGTTTTATAATAAATGGTTGTACGAAACTGATAATTTTGCAGTAATTCCATCTTTGGGCTCAATTGTAGAGGGTTGGTTATTGATTATACCCAAAGAACATTATATTTCATTTGGCTACATGCATTCGCCTCAACTATTTGAAGAATTAAATCAATTGATAGATAAGATTGGAGCTATTGTACAAAAATTGTATGGAGAATATGTTGTTTTCGAAAATGGTGCATTTTGTTCAAATAAATTAGTTGGTTGTGGGGTGGATTTTGCTCATATCCACATTGTTCCTACTAAGCATAATTTGATAGATACAATTGAAAATCAATTTGGTATTTACTATGAGTGGAAACAAATAAAGGGTTTGAGTGAATCTGTCAAGTATATAAAAAGTAACAAGCCTTATTTATATTATAATAATCAAGAAAGAGAATCTTTTATAACTACGAATGATAATATACCTAGCCAACTTTTCAGAAAAGCATTAGCTTTTAATTGTCGTAAATCAGATGAATATAACTGGAAAGAATATCCATGTACAGAGAATATTTATAAAACAATTGATGTTTATAAAACTCACTTAGAAAGTCTATCTTATTACTGTCCACTAAAAAGTGAGCAGGTTAAAAATTAAATAAATTCGGTTCCTTAGAGCCATAGAAGTCTTTGATATTTTTAATTTGGTTTATTAAATAGTTTGCTAGGATTTGTTTTGTCATTTAGTAGATACTAAGTATTTACAGGACTTCGTAGATACTATATTCCATTTCATGTCATTTTATGCAATAGTTACAAGGCTGTAAGTGATTGTCTTGTCCTGAAATAGCTTTACAAAAAGTAGTAATAAAAGAATTAAAAAAGTAAAGTTATGGTAGAAAAGAAAATTTACACACCCGAATTTCGTCACCTAGTAGTTAAAGCCTATTTTAACTCGTCTCAATCCGTTCGCTCACTAGGCAGGCAGTTTAAAGTTCCCACAGTAACCGTTTTTTGGGGATAGGAAAATATAAAGATGAATTTTCCAAAGAAAAAAATAACATCCAAAATGTTCTTACCTTTAATACAGAGAAAACAAAACATTCCGCCATGAAAAAGAAAAAACTTACTCCTGAAGAAATGGAGAAGCTGATTCTGGAACTGGAACAACGTCTGAAAGATGAACAAATGCGTAGTATCACACTGGATAAGATGATAGAAATCGCATAACGTGATCTGCAAATCTCAATCAGAAAAAAAATCTGGAGCCAAACGATCCTAGCCGTCAAAGAGCAAAATCCGGAGTATGGGATAGATGCTCCTTGCAGACTGTTTGGCTATACTCGTCAGGCATACTATGAGAAAAATAAATACCTCTGTACCCAAAAACAGGAATCAGACCTTATACTGTCTGTGGTTCGCCAGGTACGTAAAGATTTTCCCCGTATGGGTGCAAATAAAATACGAATACACCTTCAACTAAAATTTAAATCTTTAGGCATTAAAATCGGTCGGGACTAGTTCTGGGCATTGCTCTGTGAAAATAATTTGTTGGTAAGGAGATTAAGGAGCAGGAGAAAAACAACATTTTCATGCCACTGGCTAAGAAAATATCCTAATTTGATACGGGATTTTACTCCTACAGGAACAAATCAACTTTGGGTAAGCGATATCACTTACATAGAAGTTGGATATGGTTTTGTTTATCTTTCGCTGATTACCGATGCTTATTCCCGAAAAATAGTAGGCTGGAATACAGTGCGTGATTTGGGTGCTGACAATGCTTTACGGGCTCTTAAAGGGGCACTGAAAACATTACCCGGGAAAGTAAATCTGATTCATCATTCTGACAGGGGAATACAGTATTGTAGCAATAATTATGTGAAATTACTCCATCGTCATAACATTAGTATAAGCATGACAGAAAGCGGTGATCCGCTTGAAAATGCTGTTGCAGAAAAGGTAAATGGTATCCTAAAGACAGAATGGTTTTATAATCATCCCCTCACTTCATGGAAAGAAGCTGTAAAGTATACGACAAGTGCAATTAAATTATATAACACTCAAAGGCCACATCAGAGTATCAGTTATTTAACTCCAGACAATGTTCATTGTAATGAAATTAAAGTCGAGAGAAAATGGAAAAGTTATTGGCAGAGAGAACAGGATAGAGATAATTTATCTATTTTGCAATCAGAATTTGTTCCGGATAGTTTTACTCAATAATGTAAAGCTATATCAGGATAAAAGAAGAACAAGAGAAAGCTATGTAAAGCTATGGCAGTAAAATTGCTGATTTCTGTAAAGTCTATTCAGACTAATGAGGAAAATCTGTAAAGTTTTTTCGGTATAAGGCAATTCTCGTAACTGTCCAGACTTCCGGATATCTGGACGTTCCAACAAAAGAATATCTATCTATAGATATAGTTAGCTAACAATCTATACTTACTGTACTATATTAATTAGTATAGTCTAATCCACTAACTTCTTCTTGGAATCTAAGAAAATACTTTATCATCTAAAAGTAAACCTTGTTAGCATCAGCTAACAGCAAGATGTGTCCCGAGTAATTTGGAACATTTCGATTACCTGAAAATCTTGCCCCTTACAGGGGGAAATCAACCGACTTCGGGAATTGATTATATTTGAATTATTGAAGAGAGAAAAAAATAGAATTTATAATAGTAACATTTCTAAAGCATATAAATAAAATTCTACCTTTTTAATTTGTTTTAATAAATCAGTATTTTTGTCCTATATCATTTAAGTTGATATTAGGAAAGGACTTTATGTAATAAATTTGTAAAAGGAAATAAAGTAGTTGGTGGTTGAAAAGAAAAGATACATAATACTTTTCTTATGGTTAGATAAAAAAATGTAGCATGTAAATCAAAAGTTTACAAAATCAATTTTTGGCTAAATAATTGATGCATACAAATACATTATAGAATGGAAGAGGTATAAAATTTATTGGTAGGTAAAGTAAAGGGATCTCTTGCTGAGAGGGAACTTGGTAGAAATGGATAATTATAAAGAAATGACGAACGATAATTTGAATAGAGAATGGCAGGAAGTAATTCCTATTTTTTCAGATATATTGATGAAATATAGTCGTAAAGAAAAGCTTCATGAAGTGGAAGTAGATAGGCTTTTTGACAAAATCAAAAGAGCACATGAAGAAGATATAAAAAACGATGCTACAATGACTACAATGCAAAAAGAAGCTGCACGACGGGATTTGTTTTTGACGAAAAACACATTAAATCATATAGCAAAAGAAATTCTAAGAAATAATCATAGATTAATTGAAGTACATGCCAAATGAAAAAAGAAAATTTAAGCATTCTGTTTTCGCTTATTGCACTTGTAGGAATAGTAACTGTATGGGGCTTATGGATTTGTAATACTGTTAGGTTATCGGTCGTATCGCTTGATAGTTTTATTGGAGTGATGGTTGCATTACTTGGCATACTTGTTACGTTCGCTATCGGATGGCAGATTGTAAATGCTCTTGAAATAAAGGCTAAATTGAAGGAAATCGAAATCATAAAAATGAATCTTAGCAAACAGCAAGAAGACTTTGTGGAATTTTCTAATAACATAAAGTGCGAGAATCTGCTTACTGTTGCAGAAATACGGCTTGATGCAAAAGGGTATTCTGAGGCTTTTATGTATGCTCTTGAAGCATTATCATACGGAATGTATTGTCATGCGAATAATTTAGAGTATATCGTTGATATTTTAGCCTTATGTGAAGGGAAGATTCGGAATGGCCGGAAAGTATATAAAGATTATTATGAAAGGATTATGAAGGCAGATAAGAAAATCCAAAGTTCACAACATTTTTATGCTGTAAGACTTAGTTATACTTCGATATATGATAGCTTTATGAAAAAAATTGTTTTAGATGACAATAATAGTTATGATTTTGATTAAAGTTATATCTCCAGAATGTCAACAAACGGAATTCAGATTTATTTTTAATAAGTAAATCATTATAACGTGTCTTTTGATCTATTTCAATGAATAGGGGGTAGAGACATGTTTCGGTGATTTTCCGGTAACGTTGATTGTCTTTGGCAAAAGTAATATTTAATAATACCCGATAATTCAATACTATCATGATTGCACCAACTCAGATACGCAAACCGGAAAATTGGCAGGACTTTGAAAAACTTTGTAAAAAGTTATGGGGAGAGATATGGGAATGTTCTGATACAATACAACGTAATGGTCGTATTGGACAACCTCAACATGGTGTAGATATATATGGTATACCCAAAGGTGAATGTGAGTATTACGGAATACAATGTAAAGGAAAAGACGATTATGCTCAAAGTATATTGACTATTGAGGAAATAGATAATGAAATAAAGAAGGCTTTACTGTTCAAGCCTGCATTAAAAAGATTGATATTTGCTACAACTGCTAATAAAGATGTTAAAACAGAAGAATATATAAGAATTAAAAATATTGAAAATAAACGGAATGGTTTATTTGAAGTATATTTATCATCTTGGGAAGATATTGTTGATTTGTTGGAGGAGCGGAGAGATACTTATAATTGGTATATTAATAGTTGTCAGTATAAAGACGTATCAGATATAGAGATTTTTGTTGATTGGGAAAAAGAATATGAGGTAAAACCTCAATATGTTCGTACAACTAAAAATTATTATGTTAGAGAGAAAAGGGATTTTGATATAGATTCCTTCAGAGTATTGAATCAAAAATTATTGGCGGAATGTGGAAAATCGTTTTCAAGTGGAAGGACTTTAACCAGTGTTTTTAATCTACCTCATAAAGTGGATTACCGTTGGTGTGCAATACCAATTAATATAGAAAATACTGGAGCAACAGTAATTAAAGATTACAAATTGTATCTGACATTTGAATCCGATAAAATATTAGCCATTGATGATGGATTTTATTATTATAATAATGCTCTGATGGATCAGGCTATGGTTGCTCAGATAAATGCCAGTAAAGATGCAGGGAGAGAAGTTTTTGAATCATCGGAATATAGTAACGTAATAGAATTCAGACCAATTGACCCCATCTTAGTGCAAACAGACAAAAAGACTTTTAAAGTTAAAGTAAAACCTAAGATTATGAGTGGTGAGATAAAAATTGATTGGGATTTTAAGTCTCAAAACTATCGTAAAGAAGGAACGCTTTTATTAAAAGTTACTCCTCTTTATGATGATAAAAAAATTGATATTGAAGTTGAAGATTGTAGTCAATTGAAAGAAACAGAAGTTTTGATTGAACCGAAAATAGTTGAAAAATAGAGGTTATTAATTTATTATTGTGATTTTCTTTCAAATTAACTATAAATTGTAGTTCAGAATGTAATTTACTATCGATAAAAAGATATAAAAATATTTGTTAGCAAAATAAAATATGAAACAAAGCGATAAAATTACTATATATAAATCCCAGGATGGCAGTGTGAAGGTTGATGTGTTGTTTTCAGAGAAAAATGTATGGTTAACAAAGGAACAGATGGCATCCTTATTTGGTAAAGGACGAAGCACTATAACCAAGCATAGCGAAAATATATTCAAAGAAGGTGAGTTACATGAAAATATAGTATGTCAGGAATTCCGACACACCACTTTATATAGAGCGATAAAGGGTAAAATGTAGGCAACAATAAGGACGTATCTTTAGGGTTATTTTAGCGAATGATAGTCTATAAGTTATGTTTATGATTTATTTGTATCGTATGATAAATTAAAGTATAAGCATAATCGTATTATCAAATATCCTTTTAGAGGGTTGATAATTTTTGTATCTTTATTTCTTCAAATATTAGTGATGACAGACAAGAAACTTCAAATCCGGAACAGTACAGCAGAATTTCTGATTTTTACGAATCAGATGAAAGAAGATGAGATAGAGGTACGAGTGCAAAATGATACCATCTGGTTGAGCCAAAAATTGATGGCGGTTCTGTTTGATTGTTCTACTGATAATATATCCCTGCACTTAAAAAATATTTTCAAAGAGGAAGAATTGGACGAGAATTCAGTTACCGAGGAATTCTCGGTAACTGCCTCCGATGGGAAAAATTATAATACCAAGCATTATAATCTGGATGCCATCATTGCAGTAGGTTATCGGGTAAATAGCAAACGGGCGACAGCTTTCCGGCAGTGGGCTACTTCTGTCTTGAGGGATTATGCGATCCGGGGATATGTCATTGATCGGAAACGGATGGAAAACGGAACTTTTCTGGGTGAGGACTATTTTGAACATTTGCTGGCGGAAATCCGGGAAATCCGCTTGAGTGAGCGGCGGTTTTATCAAAAGATAACCGATATCTATGTTACGGCCATGGATTATTCTAAAGACTCTTCTTTAACCAAGCAGTTCTTTGCCAAGGTTCAGAATAAACTTCATTTTGCTATTCACGGGCATACGGCAGCAGAATTGATTGTGGAGCGGGCAAATGCGGAAAAAGAGCACATGGGATTGACCACATGGGAAAATAGTCCTGATGGAAAGATTGTCAAAACGGATGTCTCCGTGGCGAAAAATTATCTGACTGAAACGGAGCTGGAATCTTTAGGACGTATTGTAAATGCTTATCTGGATTTGGCGGAGGACCGGGCGATAAGGCATATTCCAATGACGATGGAGGACTGGGCAAAACGTCTGGATAAGTTTCTGGAAGCAGACGAGCGGGATATTTTGCAAGACAGTGGAAAGATAACGGCTTTATTTGCAAAAGAATTTGCGGAAAGTGAATTTGAGAAATACCGTGTTGTCCAGGACCGTTTGTTTCAATCGGATTTTGACAATGAATTGAAAAAGCAATTAAAGAATAAAGAATAAGATTGTTCAAATCTTTTTCTTCTATTTACTCATGAAATAAAGCAGAAACTGGAAGTCAACTCACTGCCAGTTAATGCCGACAAAACGTTACTAAATCGTTACGGTACGAAGGTGACAGTTTGAAAAGATTTGAAGATTAGCAAGATAAACGCTGGTGGTTAAAATCCCAGGCGGATCACAAAACGGAAAAATTAAATTTTAAAAGTCTGTAATATTAGATGTTACAGACTTTTTTCATTTCTAACCCCCGGGGACGGGGGAAGGTGCTATCTAGAGCAAAGATAGGGGATACCGGATCGTATTTCAAAAGTGTGTAAATTCTCTGACCGCTTATTTTTACAGCTCAAGAGGAAGGGAGTTTTGTAACATCTTTAGATACAAAACCTCCCTCCCCTTGAATTATGGCGTTTTTGATATATGCTTGCGTCACAGGACAATGCACAAGGCATTTCAGACAAGTATCACATCCATATACATCAATGATTTCTTCCCTTGCTATTGTCATATGCCAGGTTTTTCCTTTCAATACTCTTTTTTCACAACTATCACTGCAAATATTGCAATTACCACATTTAGGCAAAAGTGGTTCATGTAATGCCGCACGTAATGGCGCATCAGTTAAAACTGTCCCCAGGCATTGTGCTGCTCCGTATTGGGGAGTGATAAAAAGATTGTTTTTCCCGATCCACCCTAATCCACTGAGTAGTGCAATTGTTTTATGAGGTAAGACAGATGTTTTTGTTTCAAAATTAAACATGCCTTCTGCCAAAAGTCCAGCATCAGATTGTGATATAGCTTTATGCCCTTTGTTGACTAGGAATTCAGTTAATTCATCAGCGACTTTTCCTGCTTTATTTTCAGTTTGCATATACTTATTATCAAGTATATTTACATGATCCGGATTATTGAATACATCTTTGATGAATTTCGGATGGATAGCAATCCCCACCAATATCGCATACGGGAAACCTCTGTTTTGTTCATTAGTCAAATTTGATATATTTACAAAAGAGACAAAATCCCCACCCATATTCTTTAATTTGTTTTCGATTTCCTGATTTAAATATTTCATTTCTTTTTCTTTGTGACAGGGATATAAATATCTGTTATTAATTCCGACACTGGTGTTTTTTCAGGTGTATTGATATAAGTTTCAAAAGTAAAAGGTTTCCGCAGCCTGTAATCACTTGTTGGCAACCAGTCCAGATAAATATAGCGATAGACCCTATTCAGTTCGTGATATAATCCTTTAAAACGGAATATAGCATATTCGCCTGCAGGAATTTCATAAATACCAAACCCTTTAGGAGTTTTAAAGGATTGCGGTAAGGTTACTCCCACCATAAAGCGGTTTTGTTCTTCAGGTGTAATAAAAGGATAATCAAGGGTCAGACTTATGTATTTACATCCTTTTGACGTTAATTTATAATTTTCGGAAAATTGCATCAACTGCTTCCATAAGACAGTAAAACTGTGGCTGACGTTAGGGGTTCTTTCTAATTTTAAGTATGCAACCCGGATAGCCGTTACTTTTTCAATACTGGGCTGAATCCGTACAGGATTCTTTCCTTCGGGACAACTATTTGAATGCTTTTTACGGAATTCAGGTATAGAACAATTGAAATAGCTTTTAAATGCCCTTGAAAGCGTATGTTTATTCTGATAATTGATTTGATTAAGGAGCTCTGTAACACTTATATTGGTTGATATTAGCTTAAAAGCAATGTATTCCAGTCTTAATCGCCGGATGTAATTACCCAGGCTATCACCGCAGACTGCTTTAAAAAGTCTGCGAAAATGATATTTGGACATACCTGCAACTTGGGATAGCTTTTCTGAATCAAGGTCCTCGAATAAATGACAATTAATATACTCTTGAACTCTTGTAACTAATTCGTATTGTATATGTGCCGTATTGATTTTTTGTTTCCATCTTTTAATCTCCGGAAGCCGCTTGGATAAAACTTCTCTCAATTCTGTTGAAGTAAAGTTTGCACCTGTCTCTTTATTATATTCTTCGGGGAAAAGTCCCCAAAGATAGAGGAGATAATCCATGGAGAAGTCATACAGCTTAACGCCATTTTTTTGGCAGTAGCTGCAATATTCCACATGCTGATCCCCCTCAGGATTGGTATAGTTTACGTCTAAGGGTATTCCGCAAGTCTGGCAATATTTTGTTTCGGGAGTGCTTTTCATAAATTTTCATTTGTCGGGTACAAAGTTATTCAATATATTACCCCAAAGGTTACCCTAAATGGTCTTCTTTTATTGGCTTGAAAAAAGATTCATTTTTTTGATTATCTCCTATCGGCAATCTGTTTATAGGTGTAAATATGTAGTTTACGGCTGGACTGAGCATTTCGGTTCAGTTATTTACGGGATCAGGAAAGCAGCACTATCTTTGAATCCCGGATACGAGCAGACATATACTGGACAGAAATAGGTCGTTTTGGGGGGATTAAAACATAAGGGGGATAATGCTTGTAATTCCAAAATAAGGGTTTTTAGTAGAATATACCGTAAAGTTTGCAGGCCGGGCGGAATACGGAATAAAATGACAGAAGGTGAAGGATAATAAACAGAATACCGACCGAAAGTTTTATTTTTCAGTCGGTTTCGTTAGTTTTTGCCTGTGTTTTTTATTATTTAAGCAGGGGGAGTTGGTGCAGCATATTTTTAATCCTTATCGCTGTACGGGGCATTGGTTCTGCAATGGTGAGTCCGACCAATTCTTTTTCTGCTGCGATGTCATTTATTACCCGGATAACTTCTTCCATTTTCATTCCGTCGGGATCAGTGCCGGCAGCAGCAATGATTTCAGCAGGATCGAGTACATCCATATCGAAATGAATGACTACTTTCGACGCCCTGCATGATTTTAGCCAGGTTTTTAGCGCATCACTGTTTCGGGCAACGTCTTGGGGAGAGAGATGTTTAAGGCCGTATTGTTGCTGCCGGCTCTTGATCTCCTCCTGTTCCCAGTTACGTAATCCTACAAATAATATGTTTGACGGATCGATTTTGGCCGGTAGTTCAGCGAGAATTTTCTGATCGCCATATCCCATACAAGCTGTTACAGCCATTGCATGATAGGCGGGGTAAACATCACCCGGCAAAGTCAGGTCCGGGTGGGCGTCTATCCAAATCATGGCCACATCCTGGCCGTACTTCTCTGCAAGGTAAGTAAAGGGTACTACACTGACGGAACATTCTCCGCCTAAAGTTATTATTTTGCCGGGTTTACTAACTCGTAACATATCCAAAGCAGCTCTGGTCTGACAGATAATGATATCACGGTCGAGTATACCGTCCGTTACCTTACGTTCTGTAATTTCGGTAGAAATAGGCACTATCAGCGTTTCTTGACCGCTGTCGGG
>JAEXFF010000187.1 GCA_023400335.1 Bacteroidota bacterium | reverse complement strand
GCCCGGATCCCGGCACGCATCTCGTCTTCCGTCAAACTTCCCTTCTCGAAATACAATTCCATCAATTTCTCATCATTCTCAGCTGCAGCTTCAATCAATGCATTGTGCAATTCATCCGCTTTTTCCCTTTCTGAATCCGGAATAGGTAATACTTCCGGTTTTCCTCCTTCCGGTTTCCATTTATACATCTCCATCTTCAAAACATCCACGACCATATTAAAATCAAGACCCGGATTGACCGGATATTGTATCTGTACGACTTTTTTACCGAAAGACGCCCGGGCATGCTCAATCGTCTGCTCAAAATTGGCTTTTTCATGATCCAGCTGATTGACCACAAAAATCAAAGGCTTATTCATCCGCTTTGCATGACGACTTACAATTTCTGTCCCGACTTCGACTCCCTTTACAGCATTTACTACCATAACCGCTGTATCTGCAACTTCCAGCGCAGAGATAACGCCTCCGACAAAATCATCAGCCCCCGGAGTATCAATAAAATTTAACTTCTGGTCTTTCCATTCTGCATATAAAACAGCCGGAAATACCGAAGAACCATACTCCTGTTCTACGGGCCGGTAATCAGAGGAGGTATTTTTAGCACTTACGCTACCTCTGCGCGGGATGACCCCGCCCTCATACATCATCGCTTCGGCTAGTGTGGTCTTACCGGAACCAGCACTGCCCACGAGTGCGATATTTTTAATCTCGTTAGGACTGTAGGTTTTCATGGTAAAAAATTTTAAGTTATTATAATTTTACGTTTCAAACGTTTTAAAACGGTTCACAAATTAAACACAATTTTTGAAAAAAACAAGAAAGCACAGGCTTATAAAAGACAGAAGGCCGCATACATTATGCAACCTTCTGAATTTTAACACAAAACTTACGAGCCCTAACGGATAGGAAAGGTGATCGTAAACCGGCTTCCCTTCCCGACCTCACTTTCCAAGCGAATCATCCCTCCGTGAGCTTCCATAAAATCTTTAGAAATAGCTAATCCCAATCCACTTCCCTGTACCTTGGTACCCGGCACACGGAAATACCGTTCAAAAATACTTTGGTGATAACGGGGATCAATCCCTTTCCCAAAATCCTGCACATAAATGTCCACTTTTCCTGCCTCTTGCTTCGCACCTACTATAATTCGTGAATTTTCTTTAGAATAATGGATCGCATTGGACAATAAGTTAGTCACTACCCAGGCAATTTTTTCACTGTCAACAAATAGTTTAGGCATTTTCTCCTCCGGATATTCTACTTCTATATTACACCCAAACCGTTCCGCTAATACCCAGGTAGCATTGAGGGCATAATTGATCAGCTCAATAGGTTTCGTGATCTTCGGATTCAATTGGAGCTTGCCGGTTTCGACCTGAGTCATTTTCAACAATTCCCCTGTAATACTGAGAAGCCTGTCGCTATTTTCCTTAATACTCCGGGATAACGTCTGTTGCTCCTCATTCAAAGGTCCGATTCGCTTATCTTCCAATAATTTCAAACTCATCATTATCGCAGAAATAGGAGTTTTCAATTCGTGAGAAATCGTGGAAATAAAAGCTGTTTTTGCCGAATCCAGTTCCTTAAACTCCGTAATGTTTTTCAGCAAAATAACATCCCCTACATAATGTTGCTCGGATTCTCCGCTATTGGTTACATACATTTTTATGTAATGCGCCTGAAAATAACTTTCTTTATTATCAGCATAAATTTTTAAAGGTTCCTGTTTCTCGTCGGGTTGCACAATTTCACACACCAAACGTCTCAGTAAATCATTTTTTAAAGCAACTTCCTCTGCCTGTTTACCTAAAATATTTTCCCGGTTTAAGTTCAGTACATATAAAGCCTCATCGTTTATAAACAATACTTTCCGGTCTTTATCCAGTCCGATAATCGGTTCATGTATACTATTTACAACCGCTTCAACATATTTTTTGGCTGTTAAGATATCAGCTAACGTACTCCTGCGATATTCGGCCAGCTTTTCAGCCATATTGTTAAAAGAAGCGGCTACTTTCCCAAATTCTTCCGCAGAAGAGAAATGCAAGCGTTTATCATAATTCTGGTTGGCAATCTCCATGATTCCGCCGGTCAATTCCCGTATCGGCTTTACCAGTCTTTGGGGGAACAGAATTAAAAATACGAAAGCCACCGTAATGCAAGCTCCCCCCACGATATACACCCACATCGTAGCCTGATCAGCAGTATGAGCCGCCACTTCACTTTTCCGATGGATAGAAGCCATATTTAAACTCATAATATCGTGCAGATCCTGGCGCAATAGTTGTAAATTAGCAGTACTTAAATCCTGCCGGTACATTTTGAAATGCCGGCTTAGTTTTGCTGTCGCATCTTCCTCGTCAATTTCCGTAATATTGCTTTGCTGCCGTTCCAGATTTTCCACAAAAACTTTCATATTTGCCGTATCTGCCTGCATATTTTCCAAAGCATACAGCATTTTCTTGGCATAATCCAGCGATTTGTAATTATCTGCCAGAATATTCCGGGTATCGGCTGATAAATTATCAATGTATTTTACGGACAATAAACCTAAAGCTACAATCATTGTAAATAATACCCCTATGCCGAATGTCAACTTTGTCTTTAATTTCATAACGATTTAGTTTCCGTTTTGTAAAACCTCCCTCTTCTCCTCCTGACGGAAAGGCTTTTTTTCCTTCTGTATTTCTACTTTCCTGCTAATATAAGCAAATCTATGTTTAACAAAGCCAAATGATTCACAAATTTCCGGTAACGCCAGATTTTCCAAAAAATACTCCAAAAACCGAAATCCGGTTTACCCATACATACAATACTAATCTGCCGTTCTTTACACACCTGAATAATACTGTCCGTTATCCTTTCAGAAGGCAGCTGTATCACTTCTCCCCCCAATTCCGAGGCCAGTTTAAAATGATTCAGCAGATAGCGTTGATTAGCTAAAGGAATCCGGTCTGCACTTTCCCGGCGGGTTTGCACATAAAGTACGGCAAATTTACAATTGTAACGGGTTGCTAAGCGGGCCGCTTTCCGAATTACCCGCCTGGGCGTCTTTTCGGCACTACTGATACAAGCTAAAAATTTCTCATGCCGTACACCCACGTTGTCAATGACTTCACTTTCCACTTTCTTTTCCACCCGTAAAGCCACTTCTTTTAAAGCCAGTTCCCGGAGTTGCAGAATATTCTCCGGTTTAAAAAAATGCTCCAGAGCTATCTGTACTTTTTCCGGTTTATAAATATTTCCTGCCTTTAAACGAGCCACCAATTCCTCTGCCGTCAAATCAATATTCACCACTTCATCTGCCTGTTCCAAAACACTATCGGGGATCCGTTCTTTTACTTCAATACCGGCAATATCCTGTATTTCTTCATTTAAACTTTCAATATGCTGAATATTGACAGCACTGATTACATTAATCCCGGCATCCAGTAAATCCAACACATCCTCCCAGCGTTTTTCATTTTTACTCCCTTCAATATTCGTATGAGCCAATTCATCCACCAAAACAATTTCCGGATGACAGTACAGAATGGCCTGTAAATCCATCTCTTCCAACTCTTTACCTTTATAAAAAACCTTGCGTCTGGGAATTACAGTAAGTCCTTTCAACTGCTTTTCCGTATTCACCCGCCCATGCGTTTCTATATACCCGATCCGTACATCCACTCCGTTCTCCAACAACTGCTGAGCCTCCTGTAACATCCGGTAGGTTTTACCGACTCCGGCAATCATTCCGATATATATTTTGAATTTTCCCCGCCGCGAACGTCTTATCAAATCCAAAAAATGTTGTACACTTTGTTCTTTATCCATAGTAAAAAATTCTGCTGACCGCTGAAGTGATTCCTAAAATCAACCAACGAAATCCGTATCCGATATAAAATATTGAAAGCATAATATTAACATCCGGTATATTCTTCAAAACCTGATTTTTTATTTCTCCTTTTCTTTCTGTATTTTATCCAAAGCCACGTTCAGTTTCAGCACATTTACCCGCGAAGCCGGACCAAATAAACCCCATAACGGACCTTTAATATGCCGGTCTACAACCGCTTTCACTCTTTCTTCGCTCATTCCCCTGGCTTGTGCCACCCGTTTAATCTGAATATATGCTCCGGCTCCGGAAATTTCCGGATCCAGTCCGCTTCCACTTGCTGTCACCATCTCTGCTACCACTTCGGAACGTTGCAAATAAGGATGTTTAACAAGAAAGGTATCAATGCGGGCCCCTACTTCCTGAAGATATTCAGGATTGGTCGCCCCTTTATTACTACCGGCTGAACCGGAAGCATCATATCCTTCCCCTGCACAGGAAGGGCGCCCCCAGAAATAAATATCCTTCGTAAA
Source organism: Bacteroidota bacterium (assembly GCA_023400335.1). Classification (GTDB taxonomy): domain Bacteria; phylum Bacteroidota; class Bacteroidia; order Bacteroidales; family Marinifilaceae; genus Culturomica. The sequence goes on along the minus strand of JAEXFF010000187.1, from coordinate 1,166 downwards.
CAACTGTCCGACATGAGTAGCTCCAACGACTTTTCCATCCACAACTACAACCTCGGCTTCGCCTCCATTCGGTCCGGCCACTTTGGCAAATACCCAAAGAATAAATAGGTATAACACACTGAAAAGCATACAGAACGCAAGAGTCAATTTAAAAGATTTCAATAAATTATTCATATCTATTTAATTTAATATTAACAATAACCGTTTCGGAATGAAATGCCGCACATTCCGGATTTTACCTGTTCTCACCCCTTCATTTAAATACACCAGCTGATAATCATATCGATCAACTTAATTCCAATGAAAGGGACAAATATACCGCCCAACCCATATATCAACAGATTCCGCCTTAAAAGAGCAGAAGCTCCTATCGGCTTATACCTCACTCCTTTCAATGCCAAAGGGATCAGAACAGGTATAATAAGGGCATTAAAAATGACGGCGGACAATACAGCACTTTCAGGACTGTGTAACCCCATAATATTTAAAGCCTTTAATACCGGAACGGAAGTCATAAACAAAGCCGGCACAATGGCGAAATATTTTGCCACATCATTAGCAATACTGAAAGTAGTCAACGTACCCCGTGTCATCAATAATTGTTTTCCGATCTCTACAATTTCAATTAATTTTGTCGGATCATTATCCAAATCCACCATATTTCCGGCTTCTTTAGCTGCCTGGGTACCGCTATTCATGGCAACCCCTACATCAGCCTGTGCCAAAGCCGGAGCATCATTGGTCCCATCCCCCATCATCGCTACCAATTTTCCCTGTTGTTGCTCTTTTTTAATATATTCCATTTTATCTTCCGGTTTTGCTTCTGCAATAAAATCGTCAACCCCGGCTTTTTGGGCGATATATCTTGCTGTCAGGGGATTATCCCCCGTGACCATCACCGTTTTAACCCCCATTTTCCGCAAACGCTCAAAACGTTCCTGTATTCCGGGCTTAATAATATCCTGCAATTCAACAATCCCGACTACCTTTTCGTTTACAGCAACCACCAAAGGGGTTCCGCCTTCACTGCTGACAGTCTTGATTACCGATTCTGCCTCCAAAGGGAAAGAATGCCCGGCTTCCTCTGTAATCTTACGAATAGCGTCGGAAGCACCTTTCCGGATCCGGCTTCCATCAGCCAGATCTACTCCGGAACACTTTGTCTC
>JAEXFF010000373.1 GCA_023400335.1 Bacteroidota bacterium | reverse complement strand
GAATAACACAATTATTCAAGGAACCACTCCTTATGTAGGATTTCCAGATGTGATTGAACATGGAGCAGGACCTATCGGTTTACAAGATCATGGAGATGAGAGTGCTCCTATTAGTTTTAGAAATATATGGATAAGAGAGTTATGATTTTTATATCTGAAGCGGATGCAAAATATTAATATTTCGAGAAGGAAAATGTTACTCAGTTCTGGTTTGGCTCTATTGGGAGTCAGACCAGGATCAGCGATAGACAACGCTGATCCTGTTATGTCGACGAAAGAAATACCTTTCCGGATAAGTTTGAATACATCCACCATTTCTGGGTACAATTTGTCTGTCGAGCAACAAATAGAATATTGTGCGAAGGCTGGTTTTGGAGGAATTGAGTTATGGACAAGAGATATATGTGCATTCCTTAAAAAAGGAGGTTCTTATCAGCAATTAGTGAGAAAACTTCAGTCTGGACATCTTATTCTTGAGAATATTATTGGATTTTCTCCTTGGATTATTGGGGGGAAGGGAATGGATGAAATGCTGAAAGAAATTGATATGGCTGCAGCCTTGGGGAGTCGGTGTATTGCTGCAACAGCTTTAGGGCTTGAAAAAATAGATCGGGATGACTTTGAAAAATATACTGATAATTATCGGCGAATATTGGAATATGGAGAGTCTGTCGGTGTACGTCCTTTATTAGAAGTATGGGGAACAGGGGCTTTGAATAAATTGAGTGATGCTGCTCGAATTGCATTAGGAACTGGACATCCAAAAGCTTCTATGCTATTGGATTTTTACCATCTTTATCGTGGGGATAATTCTTTTGAAAGTTTATATTTAATAAATGGAGCGGAACTCCCTATTTTCCATATCAATGATTATCCTGCAATTCCAGTCCGGACGAAATTGTCTGATTCAGATCGGGTTTATCCAGGGGATGGTATTTGTCCTTTTGATAAAGCATTACCTCTTTTATATGAAACAGGATTTAGAGGAGCCTTATCTCTTGAACTATTTAATCCTAATTATTGGACAGGTCAAAGTGTGAAAAGAGCATTAGAGATTGGATATGACAAGGTTTTAACAGTAATTACACGGTCAATGAGTGAAACATGTATTTAAAATGAATAAAAAATAAATTTTACGCAATGAAGAGTTATATTTTATATTTCTTTTTGATATGTTTTATGTCTTGTCATAGAACAGAAAAACCTGTCAATCTGATTTTTGATACGGATATGGCACCAGACTACGATGATGTTGGAGCATTGGCTTTATTACATGCATTAGCTGATTCTGGAGAAGTGAATATTTTAGCAACAATATCTTCTAATAAGTGTGCAACGGCAGTTCCTTGCATTGATGTGATTAATACTTATTTTGGACGGCCAGATATTCCGATAGGAGCAGTACGTGGAGAGGCTGCTGATCGTACAACTTGGCATAGTGGACTACGCTGGACAGATGAACTGCCAATGAAATATCCTCATCGAATATTGACTACAGCTGATAGTGAGGATGCTTTAAAGCTTTATCGTCGTGCTCTTGCTCAACAGTCGGACCAAAGTGTAACGATTGTGACAGTAGGTTTTTTTTCTAATCTACAGAACTTACTTTTATCCGAACCAGATGAAATATCTCCTCTTTCTGGTAAAGAACTGATAAAAAAGAAGGTGAAACAGTTAGTCTCAATGGCTGGTTCTTTCCCTGAAGGAAGAGAATTTAATATTTATGTTGATGTGAAAGCATCTCAATTTGTTATAAGAGAATGGCCAACCCCCATTTTGTTTAGCGGTTTTGAAATAGGATCCCAAATATTTACAGGCAAGAAGTTGATGGAAAGTGGTATCCGAAACAATCCGATAGTCGATACTTATACTATGTGTTTACCACAAGATAATCCAAATGGTAGAGATAGTTGGGATCAGACAGCTACTTTGGTTGCGGTTCGTGGAGCATCTAAATACTTTGATGTGGAAAATGGAACGATTATCATTCATGATGATGGAAGTAATTCATGGAAAAAGGATTCGAATGGTCAACATGCCCGTCTTATTTTCAAAATGCCCAAAGAACAACTAACTGCTGAAATTGAAGATTTAATGCTGCATTTACCACGAAACTGATGCAGTTTGTGTGTTTAATTTATTAAGATATATATCATGAAAAAATATTTATTGATTTTGATAGGCATTTTGAATATTTATTCCTTTGTAGTATTTGCTCAGAGTAAATATTACAAACATAGTAATGACTGGTTAAAAAAGAGTGAAGCCTGTAAACCAGCTTTTGTTTATAAAAAACATTTTCCTTTGCGGATAGTGAAATCCGTAAAAGATGAAAAAGCATATCAAGGATGGAGAATGGAGGATGTTAGTAATGTAGAGATATTATTTAATGAATCATTGAAAAAACATTCTGGGATTATCTTAGACTTTGGCGAACATCTAACTGGTACTTTCAATTTCTCTTTGAAAATATTGGGAGAACGTATCGCTTCGGATGCTCCTATCCGCTTAAAATTCACGTTTGCAGAAGTACCTAGTGAATTGAATACACCGTTTGATCCTTACCCAGGCGGTTTGTCTCGTGCTTGGTTACAAGATGAAATTATTACTTTGATGACAGTCCCTATCGAAGCAAGTATCCCCCGAAGACTCTCTTTTCGTTATCTTAAGATAGATGTGCTTGGAGCCTCTTCTTTTGATTTTGCTTTTGATAAAATGTCGTTTACAGCACAAAGTGC
>JAEXFF010000352.1 GCA_023400335.1 Bacteroidota bacterium | reverse complement strand
GATAAGGAGGGAGGAATGTGGATCGGCTCTTATTTTGGCGGAGTGGATTATTATCCCGTACCGTATACTTATTTTGAAAAGTATTATCCCCTTTATTATCAGAATAGTATTCACGGAAAGCGGGTTCGGGAATTTTGTCCGGCTCCGGACGGTTCTATCTGGATTGGAACGGAAGACGGCGGTCTGAATCGTTTTGATCCTGTGACCAGAAAATTCAGTTTTTTTGAGCCAAGCCGGGAATTCCGGAACGTGCATGCTTTGTGTATGGACGGGGAAAATCTCTGGATCGGTACTTTTTCCAAAGGGCTGAAAGTATTGAATACAAAAACGGGTAAAATGAAAAGTTATTCCCAGGGTATTACTCCGAATAGTTTAAATGATAATAATGTTTTTTCCATTTTCAAAACCTCCGCCGGCGATATTTGGTTAGGAACTCTTTTCGGTTTGCTTCAATACAATAAAGGAAAGGATTGTTTTATTCGTATACCGGAATTGGAAGGGAAATTTATTCATGATATTAAAGAAGATTCTCAGGGCAATATATGGCTGGCTACTTATGCAAACGGGGCCTGGAAGTTTGACGTGAAAACTAAAATATGGACCAATTTTTTGCAAAATGAAAAGGATACTGCAAGCCTTCCGTATAATAAGGTATTGAGTATATATGAAGATTCCCGTCGTCAGGTGTGGTTAACGACTCAGGGAGGAGGTTTTTGCCGTTATTGTCCTGAAACCAAAAATTTTGTGCGGTATACCATGCAAAATGGATTACCTAATGATGTCGTATACCAGATCGTGGAGGATCAGGAGGGATATTTTTGGCTGACCACTAACCGGGGATTATTGCGTTTCGACCGGAAGAAAGAGGAATTTAAATCTTTTACCATAGCGAACGGATTACTTTGTAATCAGTTTAATTATCGTTCAGGTTTAAGAATGCCGGACGGGAAAATTTATTTTGGAAGTATAGAAGGATTTATTGTATTTAATCCCCAGAGTTTTCAGGAAAATAAATATATTCCTCCGGTAACCATTACGGATTTTTGGTTATTCAACGACCGGGCAGAAGTGGGAAAGGAAGGTTCCCCCTTGAAAAAGAGTATTATAATTTCAGATACTTTGATATTAAAATCAAACCAGAATTCTTTTTCTTTCCGTATAGCTGCCCTCAGTTATCAAGCTCCGGAAATGAATCAGTTGATGTATCGTCTGGAAGGGTTCGATGCAGAGTGGCAACCTTCCGACCGGGGACCTTTAATTACTTATTCTAACCTGAAACATGGGGATTATGTTTTCCGGGTAAAAGCTTCCAATAGTGATGGCGTTTGGAATAAACAGGAAAGGATATTGTATATTTCTATATTGCCTCCTTTTTATTTATCTGCCGGGGCTTATAGCTTATACATATTGCTGGGGATAGCTTCTGTACTTTATACCATATTTTATTTCAGACGGCGGAATGCACGTCATTACCGGTTACAGACCGAAAAATTTGAAAGAGAAAAGGAAAGGGAAATTTACCGGGCCAAGATTGACTTTTTTACGAATGTGGCGCATGAAATCCGGACACCTTTAACATTAATAAAAGGGCCGTTGGAAAATATACTTATGAGAAAGGAGATGCAACCGGAAGTAGAAGAAGATTTAAATATTATGAACCGGAATACGGAACGGCTTTTGAATTTGACAAATCAGCTGTTAGATTTCCGGAAAACGGAAGTCAAGGGATTCCGGTTGAATTTTGTGGAACGAAATATTCCGGCATTGGTGCGGGAGACCTGGCAGCGGTTTTTACCGCTGGCAAAACAGAGGCAAATAAATTTTACCCTGGATATGCCGGAGGGTGAATTGACGGCGCATGTAGATCAGGAAGCCTTTACCAAAATGCTCAGTAATTTATTCAGCAATGCTGTAAAATATGCAAAAACTTTTATTATTGTGCGATTGTCTGTCACTCAGGCCGACCAATTCGCCCTGAAAGTAACCAATGACGGGATAGTGGTTCCTCCGGAGGTGAGGGAGGAGATTTTTAAACCCTTTGTTCAGTATCAGGACCGGGAAATCAAAGAGGTGACTGGTGGTTCCGGAATCGGATTGGCATTGGCGCGTTCTTTGGCGGAGTTGCATCAGGGCTCTTTGGCTATGACAGAGGAGACCGACCGGAATGGTTTTCTGTTATTGTTGCCGGTTACTCAAAAGGGAGTGATCCGTTTAAAACCGGATATTCCGGAACCCAAAAAACGGGAACCGGAAACAAAGGAAAAAACAGAGATGAATAAAAATAAACCCATTGTACTGGTGGTAGAAGATGATCCCGATATGTTGATTTTTCTGGAACGTCAATTAACTGCATATTATAATGTATTGAAAGCAACCGATGGAAGAAAGGCACTGGAAACCCTCGATGCCGCTTATGTAAATATTGTCGTCAGTGATATCGTAATGCCTAACATGGATGGATTTGAACTTTGCCACCGCTTAAAATCGGATGTCAATTACAGTCATATCCCGGTCGTTTTGCTGACAGCTAAAACCAATATGAAGTCGAAAATAGAGGGATTGGAAATGGGAGCGGATGCTTATATCGAAAAACCTTTTTCAGTTGAATTCCTCTATGCTACTATGGCTAACTTGTTGCAAAACCGGGAAAAACTGAGAGAAACATACGCCCGTTCGCCTTTAGTCGCTTCCAATACGATGGCGATGT
>JAEXFF010000351.1 GCA_023400335.1 Bacteroidota bacterium | reverse complement strand
TTATAAAAAGCAATATAGGCTGGGAGGTTTCTGTAGAAGCCAGTTGGTGTTATGCAGAAAAAGCAGGGGATACCCTGAAAATTTCCGCTGAGCCCTATAAAGCCAACATTAACAGGGAAACGCAGATTACGTTAACAGCAGGGAATTGTGTCAAAACGATTCAGGTAACTCAACGTTTTAAAGGATCTTTTGTATTGGATCAATGGTCAGACACAAACCTTGGAGCCAATCTTCCGGCTACGGAGGAAAATGTTACAAGTTCCAATTACCGGGATACCTGGGGCGACTTTTACCAATGGGGCAGAAATGTGGGCTTCCCGCATGGCATGGCTTATCAGGTAGTCACTACCAATCCTTCAATAACGGCAGCGATGGCACAAACGATGTCTGAATTTATCGGATCAACCGAATTACCGCCTATGGATTGGCTGACAGATGGTAGCCAGACAACGAAACCAGCTAACGGAAACAGTTATACCTGGAAGGACAGAGCCGGCAGCGATCCGTCACCCGCCGGCTGGCATATTCCGCTGGACTATGAAGCACGGCAAATTTTCCCCATTGATGAATTCGAAGGACGCTATTCACGTGTGGACAGACTGACCAATAAGGAAGTTCTGGAAGCCGATGGTACGGAATATACCTGCGTCTCCACCGGAGACGGTAAATATAGCCGTTATGCCATAAAAAAATACGGTACAGATGAAGCTTATGTATTATGCTATGAATTCATTCAACCCAATGGCATAAACTCTTATTTGAAAATCACAGAAATCAAAGGAGACGCTTATACCGATTTCCAAAATGCGGCAGAAGCAAAACAATTATTTGAAACAGCCAAAGAATCGGCCGTATTGATTTTCCCTTCCTGCGGTTATCTGTATACCAACACCGGAGGTCCTAACTCGGAAGGAGTAAGCGGCAGCTATTGGACGGCATCCCCCGCGAAGGAGTACACGGTTTATATTTCTATGGGAAATTGGCAAACCCATATTGATGCCCATAATTGTCCCCGGGCTCTAGGTTGTAGCATACGCTGTGTAAAAGACGAATAAAAAATAAATTCTAACATAAAAAATCTGATTATGAAAAAAACATTTACAAACTCAATGAGAGGATTAAACATATTCAGTACTTTGGTATTAATCCTTACTTTAGGCTTATTCGGCTGTAAAGACGATAAAGAAGAAGCATTGCCTACGTTAGAAATTAATAAAGATAACATCAGTTTTGCACAAGCTGGCGGAAATGAAGAAATCATTATTTCTACAAATCAAAACTGGACTATTACCACAGAGGCCGGCTGGCTGACTTTTGATCCTGGCAACGGAAAAGGAGACGCTAAAATAAAAATCAGCGCAGTTAGAAATACTGATTATCAACTTCGGGAAGCAACTGTAACCGTTACAGCCGGATCATCATCTTTAGTAGAAAAGATAACCGTTTCTCAGCCGGGTCTGGAACCCGTTTTATCGGTTAGTCCCAAAGTCATGGAATTCGAAGTAGCCGGTGGAAGCCAAACATTATCCATTACTTCAAATGTAAAATGGACAACGAGTTTTTCTGAGGAAACAGACTGGCTCACCCTCAAGGTTTCTGCTGACAGTACCAGTATGGAAATTACTGCTGCCCCGAATACAAATACGGAAAGCCGTGAAGTAACACTAACTTTTAACGGAGATCAAAATAAAACAGATGCCCTTACGATTACACAAGACGAACCGGAACTGGCCAGTATTGCAGAATTAAGAGAATTACCAGCCAATTCGAAAACGGATTATATCTGGGTAAAAGGCCTGGTAACTTCAGATAAAGAAAGTAAAAACATCGAGGACAATAATATGATTATCCAGGATGCCAGCGGCAATGCCATTACTTTACAATTCACGGCAAAACACGGGATTGCTATGGGTACCCAAGTGAACGTTTTATTAAACGGCGGAAGCAAGACCACAGTAAACGGTCTGACAGCTATCGGTAGTTTAAATACAGCTCATATCACCTCTTTACCGACTCCGACAATTACAGTAAATCCAACCCTTAAAACGATTGCTAATATTTTAGCGGGTGAAGTAGCCGATGGGTTACTGATCCAATTGAATGAAACTGAATTCAAAGATATCACCCAAACATACGGTAACCAACCCATTTTATGGAACGGAAGCGAAGAACTACCTCTTTTGACTTTAGAAACTGCCACCTTTGCAAAAGAAAAAGTAACCGACAAGAATGGGACAATTACCGGCCATATTTCCAATAATGGGGGATGGAAACTTTTATTGAGAAATCTGAACGATGTCAAAAATATGACCTCAGCCAGAAAATATGACAAACCTCAACTTAAACTGGACGCAACTTCTCATACCTTCGATCCGCAAGGCGGCGAATTCGTGGTCAATGTAACGACAAACAAAGGTGTAAGCTGGACAGCCAATGTAACAGCCAATGCAGACTGGTGTACTGTTGAACCGACAAACGGAACGGGTAGCGGTTCCTTTACCGTAACGGTAGGAAACTATACAGGCTCCGAAATCCGTACAGCGACTATTACGGTAACAGCCAATAATACAGATCCTGTTACAATTGAAATTATTCAAACGTCAGGCGGTAAGAGAGAATACGCCCTATCCAGGCTAGCTGAAAGTAACTTAGGGGCCAGTCTGCCTGCAACGGAGGAAAATATACTGGGTCCCAATTATAAAGAGACCTGGGGATTGTATTACCAATGGGGACGGAATGTAGGATTTCCTCATACAGGAGCCACAGCTACCATACCGACAAGTGAGGATATTACGGCTGAAAAAGCTCAGACAATGACAGAATTCATTACCTCCACTTCCGGAGACTGGCTGCTGAATCCGGATGCTTCAACGACATGGGAAGCCCGTGCCGGCTCCTCTCCCTGTCCGGCCGGTTACCACGTTCCGACAAAAGAAGATCTGATTCTATTCTTCCCCTCCAGTGAAGCAACCGGCACTTTTGCTACCACACAAAGCAGGGTAACCTATGAAAAATTAGTCGACAGACCGGGAGTGCCCGACAGGACCTTGTATGTAGCAGACGGAACTTCCAAAATATATGCGATTAAAAAATTTGAAACAGCAGATGCTTATGTATTACGCTTTGAAATATTGGGAGAAATAGGGAAAAACTTCTACCTGAAAATTACAGAATTTTTAGGCAATGAAGAGACTTATTTCGATAATGCCACAGATGCAGAGGCCTTATTCAATAAAGCCACCGCTACAGAAGTCCGGATATTGCCGCTTGCCGGAATGTTGAGTTTCCGGGATGGGGTAACCCTGCAAGCTCCCGGAGCCGCTTCCTGGTATTGGCTGGAAAATAAAATGCGCTGTATCTATATGCTCAATACAACAAAAATACATGAAAACGGTGCACAATGCGGTTATGCACAGCCAATCCGCTGCGTAAAAGATTAGAACTACCCTTTCCGGAAACAAATCCCGGAGTGTGGCATTAAGCCACACTCCTCCCTCCGGAATCCATTTTGTTAATACTTTAATACAAGACGTATGAAACAACTTAATTATATTATTCTGATTTTCTCCTTGATTTTTGCAGGGTGCGATTCAGACGATAAGTTAGAGCCCTCCGAATTACCACTCGAAATTTCAGAAATTTCATTTGAAGCAACAGGTGGTACAGAGGAATTGGACCTCGGATTAGGCGGTAACTGGCAGGCGACTTCCGACAAAGACTGGTGTACGGCAACAAAATTCGGAAAGTTTCTGATCATAACAACACCTTTAAATCCGACAATTGCTACCCGCACGGCAACTGTAACAATTACAGAAAACGGAAGCAGCGGATCTGTAAACATCACCCAAACAGGCTCCAAATTCAATACTTTCCCTGAAAAATTATACCTTTCCGCCTCCGGCAAACCCTTTGCAGTAACTATTACAGGAAATATAGAATGGGAAGCAAAAAGTTCAGAAAACTGGTGTCATTTGCTCCCGCAAGGCGATACTTTATTTGTATCTGCTGATCCGTATAAAAATGAAAAAATGGCCCGTTATGCGGAAATCAAAATCAATATCGAAGGGGAAACAGCAAGGACACTATCCGTCGTACAAATCCATTATAAAGATTTTAACCTGGAAAAATGGTCAGAAAAGAATGTCGGAGCTACACTTCCATCGACACCGGAAAACTTGTCCAGCCGTCAATTCAAACAAACCTGGGGCAATTTCTACCAATGGGGACGGAATGTAGGATTCAATACAGAGGAACCGATTTCTCTCCTCCCTTCTACCCCTTATATCACAGCTGAAAGCGGACAACTCATTTCAGCATTTATTACCAACATAGACGATTGGCTAACAGATGGGAGCTTTACTACGAAAGTATGGTCTGAATCCAATCCCTATACCTGGACCGACAGATCCGGTACGGATCCCTGTGAATTAGGTTACCGGATACCGTTAGATTATGAATGTGCCAGAATATTTACCCTGACTACTTTAAGCCTTACACAAACCGCCCGGACAGAAGGGAAAGAAATTCTGGACGTTATCGGAACCGAATATCCCTATGTATTTATCGGTAGTGGTTCCTCAATAGGCTATCTGATTAAAATGTTTGGTACAGATGATGCTTATGTAATGAAATATGAATTTAAAGGCACCGCGGGATATAACGGCTGGATGAAAATTTCCGAAATAAAAGGAAATGCCCAAACAGATTTCCAAACTCCAGAGGAAGCTGAAGCATTATTTACAAATGCCCAGAAATCGGTAGAACGCTGCTTCCCTTTATTCGGATTACTTTGGGGGGAAAATGCAGACTTAGCTAGTCCTGCAACCGGAACGTACTGGTTGGCAACACCCTCTAACCTTTACAGGGTCGGCGCCAATGCCTTCATGATGAGTGGGACAGATATCAGTTACGGAGCCTCGTACAGAAAATCTCTGGGTTGCCCGATACGGGGAATCAAAAAATAACCGGCCGGTCGGTTATACCTTTAGGTTGGGTGAAAATACCGGACATAGGCAAATAGAGTGAGAGACCGTCGACAGAAACGGTCAAAATGAAGAAGCCGTTATCAAGGGATTGAACGGCTTCTTCTCATTTTAGGATTATAAATACTTTTCAATGACATTTTTCAATTGCATGGATTGCATTACCCCGCTCTGTCGCCATACCATTTCCCCTTTTTTAAAGATCATCAGGGTAGGAACCGACTGAATCTGATGACTCATCACAAATTGCCGGTTTGCTTCTCCGTCCACATCGATTGTAATGACATGAATTTTATCTCCCATGTCTTTTTTCAGTTCTTCTAAAATAGGATGCATGGCTTTGCAGGGACCGCACCAGGTGGCAAAAAAATCAACCAATACAGGTTTATCCCCTTTTATCAATTCTTCAAATTTTCCCATAGCTTTTTCGTTTATCGTTTTTATCCTTATACTACGGTAGCCTGGGGATAGTTACAAAATATTTCTTTGCTTTTAATTCTGCACAATATTTCCGGCCTCATCCACCATCACATAGAGATCTTCTTCTCCTTTTTCCAACTCAAATAAATATACCGCAACCCCGGCTGCCCGCTCTACATACTCGATATCATCTATTTGATAACCGGCATATTGATTTCGGATGGTCGCCATCACTACAGCAGGTACATCCTTCTCCAATATCTCCCAACTTGTGGAAATCCAAGCGTAATCCTGACCGAATTTGACTTCCTTATAGCGGTTGTCATGAAAAATATCCACTTCTGTAATCCCTCTTTCCGTATCGTATTCAATAATCTTTGCCCCGCTGTAATGTGTATTCAGATAATCTTTTATTTGCTGAGGTAAGCCTTCTAACGGCCAATGCCCGTCGTCCCCGTCCACCTCTTCAATAACTTTTACCAGAGTCCCGTCTTCTGCATAATACAAATCTTTTTCAACATTTCCCTGTTCTACTTCAATTACATATACTCTTTCCATTTCTACCCGTTCCAGTATATCCACATCATCTACTTTCCACGCACGGTATTCGCTATTGCTAAAAGCAGTCTTTATCTTTTCAGGCAACGCGTCAAAAAGAATATCAGTTTCTGTCATATACCATTTTCCGCTTTTATTAAACCAGGCATCTTTATCCTGATTTTCATAATAAAAATCAGCTACAATATAATTTCCTGCTGTTTTCCATTCGACCCTTTGTGCCCCGGGAAACATTTGATTGAAAGTACGCACAACAGCTTCATCCGGCATCCAGGCTGCATCGTCATCGTCGTTACAGGCCATTCCCACGAATACCAGTAACATTCCTAAAATATACAAACTCTTTTTCATACCTTACTGTTTTTAATTTATTTTCTATTAACGATAAACTCTCTCCATAATTATTTATTTCAATCATCATATCCGATAAATAATTGTTCCCGGTTGAATTTCAATTCCCGGCCATCCGACAGTTTTACGTCGAATCCATTCCGGTCCTTCTCAATGGAAATAACTGCAAAACCTGCAAAATTTTTGTTTAAATAAATCGCAATTTTCTCCGGAATAACCGTAGCCGGTAAAGCATTCCGATGGCCGTCAATTTCTTTCCATTCCCCATCCTTATCAAAATCCAGGTCAAAACCATTGGTCAGGATAACATCATACTGATTTCCTTCCCAGAACTCTTTTTCAATTTTAATATGAGAAACTCCTACTCCTGAAAAATGAGTATTGA
>JAEXFF010000283.1 GCA_023400335.1 Bacteroidota bacterium | reverse complement strand
GGCAGTATAACCTGCCTGTGTATAATCGTCCGGTGTACTGCCTCCGAAAGCCAGATTACTATCTTTACGGCTACTACCGTCACCATTTCCGGCAGCTGCCGGGAACGGATCTTTTCGACCCCACTGATAGTAAAAACCTAAAGCATTATCACTGCCTATTTCATTTGAAATCGCTCCCAGATTCCGGTCTAATACCCGGAACGCCTCCGTACCGGTTTCATAAGAATTATACGGATGTGCCTGCAAATCAGCTACACACCAGATATGCCAGCTCCAAAGTATTTCCCCGTTGGCATCTTTAGCAGCAATTAAGGCATTCCCTGCATGGAAAGTCTCGCCAGTCGTAAAATATATATAACCGTTTTGGTATTTAACATCGTTTACAATACCTGCTCCGTCAGCATAATAATCCTGCCAAAGTAATTCTGCTGAAACCGGAGAAATAGTCGTAGGCGTAATTCCGGGAGTTGTGGCATTGTTTCCCTTCACACAGGCATTGAACATATAAGATCCCGCTTCAGAAACAACATAACAATTCGAAGTGCCCCCAATGCTCAAATCGGAAACGATCACTTCCGGACGGCCTTCCTGTGACACAGTGATGGTTTTCACCACTGCATTGGGGGCTACACCTGCCGTAAGGGTTACAGTAGCCAGGGGCATGGCCTCGAAAGTTTTATTCTCTGCTACAGAAACCATCATGGTATGTTCGTCTTCTTTCGTAACGACGCACCAGGTTTGGTCGGATTCGACATTCCAAACTTTATTACTGCTGATATAAAATTCGGTATTAGAACCGCTGTAAAGAAACTGTAAAGTTTCAACATCAGGATCGATTGTCATTTCTGCCGGGGCAGAGCCTTCCTGCGAAACGGTAAATGAAACTTCGTCGGTATCCTCTTCTGAAGAAGCCACTACAGTCACTACAGCCTGCGGCATAGCGTCTATACCGGTATTTTCAGCAGCCGTAATACAGAAAGAGTTCGCAGCAGTTTCAATTTTCACCCATTCTTGAGTAGTCGTAGCTTTCCAGTTTTTGCCGTTGGTTTCCACCTGAATCTCCATACTGCCACCCCTCTCTCCGAAGACCACATCTTCATCCGGGAGTAAACGTAACGTCGTAACATCTGTAATTACTATTTCATCTTTGGTCGAGCAAGCCATCATACAGCAAAAACCCACCATCATTAACCCTATTATAATTATTTTTTTCATGACATTTTCCATTTTTTGTTTGACGAATTGCTAATCTCTGGCGCAACGGACGTTGAATCCATAGGTAATTCTAATATTAGTCCGCGCAAAACTTCCCGTCTCTTCAAACCCGATGGCATAGTTAAAACCTGTCATCAAATCATAAGGATTTGTTTCGCTGGTCCACACCCAGCCGCTGCGTCCAATCATAGACAAACGCCCGTTCTGGAAATTCCGGTATCCTTGTGCCGGGACCCTGTCTTTCCCGCGCATAACCCCCTGGTAATCGTCCCAGGAAATGGTACTGTTTACGGACGAAAAATAATTTCCCAATTCGTTCCGTGTCGGTAAATGCCAACCCGGAGGACAAGGATCACTTTCTCCGGTCCATTCCGTTCCATAGTTAGGCAAAGCTTTAATCGTAGTAAGATAAGTCGTAGCTATCGCTGATGCACTTGAATGAGTATGGGCATCACTCTCGTCTGAAACGTTCCAGTCAGCTACAAGTGCTGTATTTACAACTGTAGCTGCTGTATAACTGACTCCTTGCTCATTTCCCGGGGCAAACGGAGTTTCTTCATTGTAAGAAAACAATTCCTGAGGGAAACTACCAACACCGGATGAACCGATAAACGGATCTTTACGTCCCCATTCATAAAAAAGACCGAACTGAGATACTTCACCCGTTAAATCAGAGGTTGCACCCAGGTTTACAGGCATCATATTACGCTCACGGGGTTCAAGTACCAAATCGGTGAGCCAAATGTGCCAGCTCCAGACGACCTTACCATTTTCGAGCAAGGCCAGTACAGCATTACCCGGTTTAAAATCACTGCATACAAATGAAATATATCCATTTTCCACTTTGGGTTCTACAGTCAGCAAACCTTCTTCAGTAGCCCAAAGCCAGTCGGCTGAACAGGCCGAAAAATCAGACGCAGTTGCCAGCTCACTCTTTCCCTGTACACGTGCATCGAATTTATAATAACCCGCTTCAGAAATCACATAACAATTGGAACGCCCTATCTCACTTAAATCAACAAGATCAAATCCACTCTGTTTAACTTTGATACTAATTGTGGCAAAATTTTCCTCAAGCTGTCCAGCCGAAGTTTTTACTGTTACCGTTGCTTCTGGTAGCTCTTGTGTGGTATGATTAGGAGCCGCACTCACCACAAAACCATTTCCCTCTGCGTTTGGAGTCACTTTACACCAGTCCTGATCGGAATTCACCTTCCACTCTTGCTGATTGGTACGTACGGAAATTATACGTTCTCCCCCTTCACTTGTAAAAATAATGTCGGACGAAGGCGTCAGACCGACTTTAGCCTTGGATACGTAAACGTAATTTGTGTCCTCACAGGCTATGAATGCTACAGCCGCCAGTAAGCAAACTGCAGATTTCACCAAAGAAGTTAAGTTTTTTTTCATAAGTTAGGTTTTTATTTAAAATCCAAATAAGATTGGAAAATTTATTTCAACATTTTAGTTTTTTCCTTTTATACTGATTTAACAGGCATTTTATATTTCAAAATTGGATAAATTTATATAATAATAAGTTTTTTAAACTTTTTCTACACTATTTATTAAAATCTTATTTATTCATTTTTTATAAGCTATACATTACTATCAACTTTACTCTAAAATATAGTTTATCAAAACGATATAAATCACTTCTTTTTCAAATCTTAAATATTGGGGCTGAATCTGCTGGAGCCAGCATACACCTCCATTCATCTACCTGACTGTGGTTCTAAAAATAGAATACATTTTTAAATTATACAAATTTATTAAAATATAAAATATGCTTACACCTGAAATAAGGAATAGAATAAACTTTAAAATCAGAATATTAATCGTATCAGAAAGGGGAAGAGGGACATAAATTTAAAAAAACGACCGGGAACAAGTAAAAAATGTAAATACAAAATTGGATTATATTTCAAATCAAAGCAGTTTAGCTACATAAACTTCATACGGATAAAATATTTACAAAACAAAAAACAACATTCAGAATAGTAAGGTTTGAGTACCTAAAAGGCCGACTGAAAATTGAAATTTCCAGCCGGCCTTTTTCATCCTTTCATTTTTATACTACTTATTTATTCAGATAAGCACATAACATCCAAACTAATTTTTCTTGTTCAGAAATATAGGGAGTCAATAAATCCTGGGTTCCGTCATCTCCGTTATCAGCAGCCACGGCTAAAATTTCGCGTTCCTGATTAATCAATACGGAAAGATTTTCCAAAACAGCATGCAAACATTCATCCCCATCCGATATATTTTCCACAGCCTTTAATGAAGCTGCCCGGGAATAAGCTGCATAAGAGTGTAAAGGAACTCCCCCTAAAGTCAGAATACGCTCTGCTAATTCGTCTACCTTTTCGATAGCATCATTGTACAATTCTTCAAATTTGGCGTGAAGAACAAAAAAACGATTTCCTTTTATATTCCAGTGAAATCCACGTAAGTTCTGATAATAAATCTGGAAATTTGCTAATAAACTATTTAAAAGATCAATTTCTTTCTTTGATTGTCCGGCGTTCAAACCGATAAAGTCTGTTGTTTTCATAATCTTCTGTATTAATTGATTTATATTATATTTCTTTTTCTGATACAAATATACGGCAAAGCAAAACATAAATCAAATCGATTGTTTTTACTTATTTATAAATTTTAATTATACTTATTGAATATAAGCATTCTACAAACAGATAAAATATTTAAAATACAGAATTTTATTTTCAAACATTCTTATCGTTCTATGCTGGCTTTACGAATAATTAAATTTTAAATTGATTCTTTCTCCTTTAAATGGGTTTTAAAAACATTCCGGAGTCTGAAAATCTTTTCCCTCAGCCGACTTTAGAAACGTTTTATTTTAATAGATTGGCTTTTCACTTTTCCTTTAAACGAAGTAAATGATCAGCACTTTGAAGAATTTTATTCCGGAGTAAAGGCGGATAATGCGGGTGAGTTTCTAAAAAAGCTCTTACAGTATCTGCTGCAGCCGGAGTATGGTGCCCTTTTAAAGAAACAGCAACCCAATTTTTAGGGAAAAAGATATCTCCCGTACGCTGAATATCCTCCAGTATTTCCAAAGCAGGACGGATATATTTTAATGCCTCTTTTTGTCGCAAAGGGTGATTCAAATAAGAGAGTACGCTTAAAGTCCAGGGTTCAGCCGGACGGTTTTCTGCTTTTAAAAGAGAATAAAAAAGGGAATCTCTGACATTTAAACAGGGGCTCAGGGCAGGGGCAATAAAGTCAAATTCCCGTAACCGGTCGGGATTTGTAATTCTGGACCGTTGTACATCTAAAATTCTTCCGGTTTTTTCCGGCAGTCGAATACACAACGCATAAGCCATATCGGTATAATCCTGTTCACTGAGGTATACACCTTCAGGTAATTTCTGTGATTCCCAAATAGCATATATTTTACGGGCACAAGAAGGAGTTCGAAAAATACGCAACAAAGTCCGGAACGCTCCCTGTTTGTATTCTTTTCCTAACGGGTTCTGTACTAATGCCAGACATTTTTCTTCTACTTTCCGGACATCTTCTTCATTGATACGGGGATCAGTACAGCAAATCCCGAGATAATTCAACAAAGCAGAATAAATAAATAGGTTTTCTTCTGTCTGTATAGAAGACAACAGGCTTTCCATAAAATCAGCAGTTCTCAATTTTCCTTCTCTGTTGTTTTCATAAAGAGTCATCAGTATACTCATTCGGCGGACGGGATCCCGGTTATCTTTCCAATGTTTTAAACAATAAGCAAGGGAAGCGGAATCTAAAGCAAAATAACCGTATTCTTTTCCTCCCACACCGGGTATTACGACATCTGCTTCTTTTTCCGGAACAATCTCTGCCGTTTCGTTTTCCAATACGACTTCCCGGATTTTTAAAGAATCGTTTTTTACCAACATTACAGCTATTGTTTGGGGCCATCGGATGTTCCGTCCCCAAATATCC
>JAEXFF010000230.1 GCA_023400335.1 Bacteroidota bacterium | reverse complement strand
GTGTAATTCCACTCCGTTCAGGCGTACTGTGGCTTTTTTGATATTTTCCAATCCCCTTACGGCTTCGAAATCAACTTTTTCCAGTTTTTGACCGGTATAGAGTTCGTAGGCTGTTCTCAGGGCGGCTTCCATTACTCCTCCCGAGGCACCGAAGATAACGCCGGCTCCGGTGGATTCTCCTAAAGGTTGGTCGAAGTCTTCTTCCGGCAGGCTATTGAAATCGATATTGGCCCGTTTAATCAGGGAGGCCAGTTCCCGGGTAGAAATCGAATAATTTACATCCGGGTCGCCGTTTACTTTAAATTCTTCCCGTCCGCATTCGTATTTCTTAGCCAGACAAGGCATGATGGAAACTACGATGAGATTCTCCCGGGGTATACCCATTTTTTCTGCCCAGTACGTTTTGGCGATAGAGCCGAACATTTGCTGAGGGGAACGGGCAGTAGAAGGGATATCCAGCATATCGGGGAACTGGTGTTCGAAGAAATTCACCCAGGCCGGACAACAGGAAGTCAGTATTGGTAAGCGTACATTTTTATCTCCGTTCAGGTATGCGGTAAGCCGGTTCAGCAGTTCCGTTCCTTCTTCCATAATGGTTAAATCGGCAGCAAAATCGGTGTCAAAAACTTTGGCAAATCCTAGTTGCCGGAGAGCTGCAGCCATTTTCCCGGTGACAGAAGTTCCGGCGGGCAATCCGAATTCTTCTCCCAGAGCTGCCCGTACAGCGGGAGCGGTTTGTACGATAACGGTCTTTTGCGGATTATTTAAGTCATTGATCAGCCGGTTCGTATGATCCATTTCTGTCAAAGCTCCTACAGGGCAAACGGCTACACATTGTCCGCAGAAAGTACATTCTGAAGTGGTGAGCGGTTGTTCGAAAGCGGGAGAAATGATTGCGGCGAATCCCCGGTTTATAGCTCCAAGCGCTCCGACTGTCTGTACTTCATTACACATCATCTCACACCTGCGGCAGAAAATACATTTATTCATATCGCGGATGAGGGAAGGAGAGGTTTCTGCTTTGTATGTACTTTGTTCTCCGGCAAACGGGATCTCTCTGATTTTTAATTTGACGGCCAGGCTTTGCAGTTCGCAGTTTCCGGATTTCGGACAAATCAGGCAGTCGTTCGGATGGTCGGACAAAATGAGTTCCAGTACCGTTTTACGGGCATTCAATACCCGCAAAGTACTGGTGTGGACCTTCATGCCGTTTTCGCAGCGGGTAGCACAAGCCGGGGCCAGGTTTTTCCTTCCTTCGATTTCCACTACGCATATACGGCAGGAAGCCGGAAGATTGGTAATACACATATCCTTCAGATTCATATAGCATAGCGAAGGAATGTTTATGCCCACACCTCTTGCTGCCTCGAGTACGGTAGTTCCCCGGGGTACTTCTACGGTGTGGTGGTCTATTTGTAATATTATATTTGGTTCCATAATTTTTTCTCTCATAGTCAATGGGAATATCCTGTTAAATCGGTTCGCTTTACTAAAATTCTATACAATGCTTATCGCCTTGAATTTACATTTTTCCATACAGGTACCGCATTTTATACATTTCGAAGAATCGATGAAATGTGTTTCTTTCCGTTCTCCGATAATAGCATCTACCGGACAATTCCGGGAACACAGTGTACAGCCTACACACAATTGCGGATCGATACGGTAGGACAGTAAAGCTTTACACCGGCCTGCGGGGCATTTGTGGTCCTGAATGTGAGCGATGTATTCTTCCCGAAAATTTTCAAGGGTAGAAAGTACGGGATTCGGAGAGGTTTGTCCCAGACCACAGAGTGCTGTGTCTTTAATGACCTTACTCAGGTTATACAGCATTTCCAGGTCTTCCATCGTCCCTTTGCCTTCGGTAATGCGTGTCAGAATTTCCAGCAGGCGTTTATTCCCGATCCGGCAGGGAGAGCATTTCCCGCAGGATTCTTCTACAATAAATTCCATATAGAATTTAGCTACGGCTACCATACAATCATCTTCGTCCATAACGATCATACCTCCGGAGCCCATCATAGAACCGGCAGCGATCAGGTTATCGAAATCAATAGGGGTATCAAGGTGTTTTTCTGTCAGGCAGCCGCCGGAAGGCCCTCCGGTCTGGACGGCTTTAAATTTCTTTCCGTTTTTGATGCCTCCGCCGATTTCATAAATTACTTCCCGTAAGGTTGTTCCCATGGGAACCTCAATCAGGCCGACATTATTAATTTTACCTGCCAAGGCAAAAACCTTGGTACCTTTGGATTTTTCGGTCCCGATTTGGTTAAACCAATTTGCTCCCCGGGTGAGAATTACGGGTACATTGGCTAAGGTTTCGACATTATTGACGTTGGTCGGTTTATGCAGATAACCCGATTCAGCAGGGAAAGGAGGTTTCATGGTTGGTTCTCCTCTTTGCCCTTCCATAGAGTGGATAAGTGCCGTTTCTTCTCCGCATACAAAAGCTCCGGCTCCATAGCGGATTTCTATTGTAAAATTGAAACCGGTATTCAGGATATTTTCTCCCAGTAGGCCGTATTCTTCCGCCTGGCGGATAGCGATGCGGAGGCGTTCGATAGCTAAGGGATATTCGGCCCGGATATAGACCAATCCTTTACTGGCACCAATGCTGTAACCGCAAATAGCCATAGCTTCGATGACGGAATGCGGATCGCCTTCCATAATGGAACGGTCCATGAAAGCTCCCGGATCTCCTTCGTCTGCGTTACAAACGACATATTTCTGATCTGCCTGATATTTCCGGGCAAATTCCCATTTCAGTCCGGTAGGGAAGCCTCCGCCCCCTCTTCCTCTTAATCCGGAAAGCTTTACTTCCTGGATTACTTCTTCCGGACTCAATTCCGAAAGACATTTGGCCAGAGCTGAATATCCGTCGCGGCCGATATATTCTTCAATATTTTCAGGATTGATAAAACCGCAATTCCGTAAAGCGATACGCAATTGTTTTTTATAAAATCCCATGTGCTTGGAATCGCTGACTGCGGCTTTCTTTTCCGGATCCTTATACAGCAGTCTTTCAACCTTACGTCCTTTTATAATGTGTTCATTGATGATTTCTTCCGCGTCTTCGGGCTTTACCTGTACATAAAAGGTATTGTCGGGCATAATCTTTACAATCGGTCCTTTTTCGCAGAAGCCGAAACAACCGGTGGCAATGACCTGCACCTCTTCTTCCAGGTTGCGCTCTCTGAGGCATTCTTCCATTCTACTGATGATGCTCTTGCTCGACGAGGCGCGGCAACCCGTACCTCCGCAGACAAGAATATGCATTTTATAACTCATAAATAACTGTATTATTAGGTTCTCAATTTCAATACATGCTCTGGTTTAATCTCCTATCGTTTCGTAATTCACAGGAATGATCCCTTCTACTAATTCATCGTGTTTCAGGTACTTCTGAATGATTTCCTCCGCTTTCTCGCAATTGACATGCCCGAATACGATGGGGTCTTTTCCCGGTTTGGTAATTTCGACAGTCGGTTCTGCAAAACAATAGCCCATGCAGCCGGTTTGGGTGACAACAGCAGAAATACCGTTTTCTTCGAGATGATTCAGGAAATAATTCATGGTTTCCTTACTTCCGGCTGCAATACCACAAGTAGCCATAGCCACTTTTATTTGTATCATACTTTCGGGATGTTCGCTTTTTTCTCGTAAATCTATTTTAGCTTGTACATTGTCCCTGATTTTTTTCAGGTCAGCTAACGTCTTTATTTTTTCCATAATTTGTCATTTAAGCCTCCGGGGCAATATTAAAAGTAGTTTTATTGATGATTGTTATTTCTAAAGTTTGTCTTCTGTCTTTTTCTGGTTGTAGGCACCTTTTGCGTTTTTACCGTTTTTTCCTGACGGAAAGAAATTTTTATTTGTTTAGCTGACCTTCCGGTCTATAGCATTTCGAAAACGTTTCCGTTGTTTTGAGTATACAGCTTATATTTCCTTTATCTCTTTTTCGTTCTCCCGTATCATTTCTTCGATGCTTCGTATAATTTCAGGCGTATTAATCGGTACTCCTTCTAAAATGGTTTTTACTTCTTCTGTATCAAAGCAAAATTTCCCTTTGGGAGAAAAATAGCTGTATTTAAACCTTATTTCCGGGTTAGCCATTACGAGTAACCCGATTGTTCCGGCAACATCTCCCAAAGGAGGCCGGTCCAGGTGAGTATATCCAAAAGTGGCTTCAATTACCGTACCTTTACCTGCTTCGGAGATAATATTCACTTTCCCGCCTGTACGTTCTGCATTCTGTTGTAAAAGTGGAATACCCAGCCCTACTTTACGGACAGTTCTACTGGTAAAAAACGGATCCCTTACGCGCTTTAAGGTAGCTTCATCCATTCCGCAACCGTTGTCCCGGATCAGGATAGACAGACGATTTTCGTCCAAATGGCCTTCTATCACAATTTCTATTTCGCTTGCCTTTGCCCTTACAGAATTTTGAGCAATATCCATAATATGCGAAGCCAGATCTTTCACCTGTATCTACTTTCGATTTAACTTATTTAGCACCCGTTTACCTTAAAAATGTTAGAAAACGCTTCAAAATTAATTTAAATTTGAATAATTGCAACGATTGCACCCGAAAGAATCTAAAAATAATGAATTTTCATTCTTTTATATTTTGGGTCTTTTTAGCTGTTGCATTGCAGTGCGGATGGCCGTGAAAGAAATTTCATTCAGATTGAATTGGATAAAGCTTTTTCCTATATCTTGTAAATAATGGGCGTCAGAAGCTTGGGTAAACGAATAGGCTGCTAATTCCGGATGAGCATGGAAAAAGGATACTAAATTACAATGCGGACTGAGTTCCAGGGCTTCACAGGAAAGATCCGGAGGGACAAAACCGAGTTGGGAAAGAATGCTGAACCGGCTTTTATCGATATGAGCAGGTATAAAAATGCCGTCCAGGGAATGTACATATCTTTCTACTTCTTCTATACTTTGGTCCAAAGCAGAGATCAGCAGTTTCTTTTCTTCGTAAAGGATTTGATCTTCCAGATCTACGACCACCTGATAACCGAATTTTTCGGGATTATTCGGAAAATCCGGCAAATGTATATCCAGGTATTTCTGAAACCTGTCCAGACGGGTATCATCGGCGAAGAAAGCCAGGCAATGGGCTTCTTCCTGTGTAGTTACTTCAGCTCCTGTCAATACAAATATGCCGAAATTTTTTCCGGCATCCCGGATGATTTTGGATTGACGCGTAGAATTGTGGTCGGTAATACCGATGATATTCAGATTTTTTTTACGGGCTGTTTCCAAAATGGAAAGAGGACTCATTTCCAGATCTCCGCAAGGAGATAAAACGGTATGGATATGCAAGTCTGCCCGCAGCATGGAATATTATTTTTCTGTACGTAAAAGTTCAAATATTTTTCCCGTAATTTCGAATGGCTGGAGAGGGGTGCTT
>JAEXFF010000205.1 GCA_023400335.1 Bacteroidota bacterium | reverse complement strand
TTTATCCGGGATCCACATCACAGATCATCCGAAGTCCCCCACAGCCTTTTTCCTTCCGTAAACTTCCCAGTTCTTGTTTTAAAAATGCTTTGATCTTCGAATAAGAAGCACCCTGCTCAATCTTTACAATGATTTGCAAACGGTACATTCCTCCGATACGCCCCACTTCCGGTACTGCCGGTCCGCAAATCCGCCTGCCCAGTTGTTCCCTTAACCGGACAACCAGAAGATTAGCCGCATTCCGCAAAATTATCACTTCTTTGTGCCGCATTTCTACCAAAATCAAACGATAGAACGGAGGGTAAGCAAAAGTCTGCCTTTCTGCCAGTAACTCGGTATAGAAAGCAGCATAATCCTGAACGGATAACATTCCGTAAATGCGGTTCTGTAAATCAGCCGTCTGAATAATCACCTTTCCCCTCTCTCCTTTCCGTCCGCTGCGTCCGCTCACCTGCATTAACATTTCATATGCCCGCTCTTCTGACCGGAAATCCGGAAAGTTTACCATACTATCGGCATCCATTACCCCCACTAATTTGACATTTTCGAAATCCAGGCCCTTGGATACCATCTGAGTGCCGACCAATACATCCGTTTTCCCCTGCTCGAAGTCGTCAATGACCGACCGGTATTTTGTCCGGCTATTCATAGCTTCCATATCCATACGGGCAATCCGGATTCCCGGAAATAACCGGCCCACTTCTTCTTCTATTTTCTCCGTCCCCGGGGTGCGCAACCGATAATGCCCTCTTCCGCAATCTTTACAAAGCTCTTCTGTCTTTTTTATACTACCACAATACCGGCAACTCAGAAGATCCCTTTGTTTGTAATATGTCATACTCACATCACAATGATCACATTTCAGCGTCGCTCCACAAACATCACACTGCAGGTATGCAGAATATCCCCTTCTGTTCTGAAATAAAATCACCTGTTTCCCTTTTTCCAGCACCTTTTTCATCTCCTGGTACAAAAGCGGCGTAAAAGTCCCTTTCATCAACTTTTTTCTCCGGTATTCAGCCACATCAGCAAATTGTATTTCAGGCATTAATATATTCCCGTAACGGGAAGTAAGGGATACATGACCGTATTTCCCCGTCTTTACATTGAAATAGGTCTCAAAAGAAGGAGTTGCAGATCCCAGTAATACCCTAGCGTTGTGCAACTTCGCCAGCATAATGGCAGCATCCCGTCCCTGATAACGGGGAGAGGGTTCTTTCTGCTTATACGAGCCGTCGTGTTCCTCATCCACAATTATCAATCCTAAATGCTGAAAAGGCAAAAATACGGAAGAACGTACACCCAAAACAACCGGATAAGGATCAGGACCACACTGCTTTTTCCACAATTCAGCTCTCGCCTGATCGGGCATACCCGAATGGTAAATCCCGATCGTATTCCCGAATACACGCCTTAACCGTTTAATGATCTGCACAGTCAGCGCAATCTCGGGTAACATATATAATACCTGCTTTCCTCCTGCAATATATTCCTGTATTAAATGAATGTATACCTCCGTTTTTCCGGAAGAAGTAACCCCCTGCAACAAAACACACTCTTTTTCCCGGAAATAATGCTGTATTTGCTGTAAAGCTTCCTGCTGACTGACCGATAAGGTATGGCATTCTTGTTTTTCCTGAGGACCGGTGTCCAACCGGCTGACAATTTTTTCTTCCTGAACCAATATATTTTTTTCACACAAAGCTTTTATGATAGCCGCAGATCCTCCGAATTCCTTCAAAAAACGCTGTTTTTCCATCCTCTCTTCCCCCGCTTCTATCCATTTGCATATTAGTTGATATTGAACCCGGGACCGCTTTAAACCATCCAGGATTGCATTCAACTCCGATTCATTAAAAGCCCGGGCCCATCTGATCCATTTCTCTGTTTTATTCTTAAAAACATCATCAATACTTTCCCTTATCTGAAGGTATCCCTTATTCAGCAAAGTTTTTACCAATCGCCATCCATTTTTAACCTTCAGGTATTTTTCTGCCTCCCGGAGAGACGTATACTCTCCCTTCTTCAGAAAGGAGACCAAAGCCCGCTCATTTTCTGTCAGACCGGCAAAATCAATGTCTCTTTCTGTTAAAGTGATATCGGTAAAACTTTCCAGACGGAAAATAACAGGTAAAGCAGCCTTCAATACCTCTCCAGGCAAAGCCATATAATATCCGGAAATCCACCATAAAAAATGCAAATGAGCAGGAGAAAAAGAAATGTCTTCTTCTGCCAGATCTTCTATTATCTTTACCCGATGTCCAATAGGTTCCTCCGTATGTATACGGCATACGACAGCCGTGTATTTTTTATTTCCAACAAAAGGAATAACGACAAGCATCCCCTCCCTGAGCTTTTCCTCTAAAACTTCAGGTACAGCATAAGTAAATACTCCTTCTACGGCCAAAGGTATAATGATGTCTGCAAACTTCACAATTATTTTTTTTGATTTTCCTCAGAGATAATTTCCATAATGCTGTGCCAAAGCCGTAAGTATTCAGCTTTGATACAACTTATTTCCTGTAAAAATAAGGATTTTTCCCGATATCTGAAAGTGAAGATTCCGATAAACACAACTTTCTTTCTCCAAAATCCGGAATTACTGTCCCTCCTGTAAATACGGTTATACCTTAAAATAAAAACAGCCTGAATGCCCCGACTCTTTCCTTCTCCGGTAAGAGGAATACGGAAACAGTTCAGTTCACTTCAGGCAGCTTCGTCTGTCCAAAAAGAATTTAACTAACGGTTTGAGAGGATCTTTACTAAATTCAATAATTCAGGATTTAATCCCTTCGAATTTTTAATCGTCTTATTGAACGGAACATGTACAATTTCTTTATTCATAATCCCCACCATAATACTTTTCTGATCGTCCATCAAAGCATCCACTGCAGCTACTCCCAATTGACTGGCCAATACGCGGTCGAAAGCGGAAGGAGACCCTCCTCTCTGCATATGGCCCAATACAGATACCCGGATATCATATTCCGGATGAGTTTCCCCTACTTTCTGAGCGACACTATACGCACCTCCGGCTTTATCTCCCTCAGCCACAATTACGATGCCACTGGAATGTTTCGGATCATAATCCTTTTCAAGGAAATGTTCCAGATCGGTAATATCGGTATCTATTTCCGGTACCAATACAGCTTCTGCCCCGGTAGCTATCGCCACCCGCAGAGCAATAAAGCCGGCATCCCTTCCCATTACTTCCACAAAGAAAAGACGGTTATGAGCACTGGCCGTATCTTTTATTTTATCCACAGCCTCTACCGCCGTATTCACTGCCGTATCATACCCAATGGTAGAATCGGTTCCATACAGATCATTATCTATTGTCCCCGGAATACCAACTACCGGAATATCATGCTCCTGTATCAATAAACGAGCTCCCGAAAACGAACCATCCCCCCCGATTACTACCAACGCATCGATCTTGTACTCAGCTAATTTTTCAGCAGCTCTTACTCTTCCTTCCTCAGTCCTGAATTCTGCACTACGCGCCGATTTCAAAATAGTCCCCCCCCGCTGAATGATGTTACTTACATCCTGAGATCTCAAACGTTTAATATCTCCGTTAATCAACCCCTGATACCCTCCGTATATACCGTAAGCTTCACAACCATAATATATGGCCGAGCGCACCACTGCCCGTATAGCAGCATTCATTCCCGGAGCATCTCCTCCTGACGTAAGTACTCCAATTCTTTTAATTTTTCCCATAATATAAAATTTATTGCTTTTTCTTTATCGTAATATCTTCCAGATATCCTATCCCTTTTTATTTTTCCCTAAAATCCGGTCCCGGATTTCTTCCGTCACCCACAAAGGAGTCGACGTAGCTCCACTGATACCCACACTATCAGCCCCTTCAAACATTTCTTCGGACAATTCTTCCGCACTTTCGACAAAATATGTCCTGGGATTAACTGCTTTACATACGGTATACAACTGCTTTCCGTTCGAACTCTTTTTCCCGCTTACAAAAATAATAACATCGTGCATTTTCGCAAAATTCCTCAATTGCGGAATCCGATTCGCTACTTTACGGCAAATCGTATCATATACAGTCACATTCTTTCTCCCCCTTTGCTGAATCAGTGCAGAAATAGCCCGGAACCCGTCCAGACTCTTTGTCGTCTGAGAAAAAACAACTACCGGCTTTGTAAAATCAATCTGCTTTACATCCTCCTCTGTCTCCACTACCAAAGCTTTTCCTTCTGTCTGCCCGACCAATCCAATTACTTCAGCATGCCCACGCTTTCCGTATATTACAATTTGCCCTCCCTCTCCTTTCACCGCCTCGTAAGCCTCCCGAA
>JAEXFF010000201.1 GCA_023400335.1 Bacteroidota bacterium | reverse complement strand
TATGGTATTTTCGGCCAATCCGGGCACTCATACCAATTTGACGTATTGTTTTTTAGCTACTGATTTGGAAAAGGTAGGGGAGCCTCATCCGGAAGTAACGGAGGATATTGCAGTCGAATTGCTGGAGCCGGAGAAAGTGATGCAATTATTGAGGGAGAACCGGATTATGCAGGCGATGCACGTAGCGGCTTTGTGGAAATATTTTTACGAGAAAACCAGGATTTATGAAGACGGAACAGGAAAAAGTGGAATATCTGAAAAATTTTGTAACAGATGAAAAAAATGCGCTCTTTACCCGTTTGATCCGGGAGAGAACGGAATATATCACTCTGGTATTGGAGGATTTGTACCAGTCTCATAACCAGAGTGCTATCATGCGGACGGCCGACTGTATGGGGGTGCAGAGTGTGCATATTATAGAAAACCGGAACAAATACGATACCACTTCAACTGTATCCCAAGGGGCGCGGGAATGGCTTAGTCTTCACCGTTACCGGGGGGAAGAGAACAATACGCCGGCTGCTATATGCCGGCTTCGTCAGCAGGGATACCGTATAATTGCTACTACCCCTCATACCCGCGATATACACATTGACGATCTGGATTTAAAAAAAGGGAAGATGGCCTTTTTTTTCGGAACGGAATTGACCGGATTGTCGGAGGAGGTTATCCGGGAAGCGGACGAATTTGTGAAAGTGCCGATGTACGGTTTTACGGAAAGCCTGAATGTCAGCGTATGTGCGGCTTTGGTCATGTACAGTGTTATGCAGCGGTTGCGGGTCAGTGATATCGACTGGCATTTGTCGCCGGAAGAGGAAGTAAAAGTCGCTTTTAAATGGTATAAACACGCAGTGAAAGCCTCAGGAGAAATTTTAGAGCGGTTTGAGGAAGCGGAAAGAGGGAAAAACATTTGAAACCGGAGAAGAAAAGAAGACGTATGATAAAAGGACGGTGAAAAGAGAAAAAGGGAGAAAACCTGAGATCAGTACGAACATTTTAGTAAAGAGAAAATGGACTTTGAAAATTATATTGCAGAACAATTCGACGATATCCGCATATTGCGTTATCAAGTACCTGCCTTTGAAGAATTGTCTTTAAAGGAAAAGATTTTTATTTATTATTTAAGCCGGGCGGCTTTAGCCGGGCGGGATATTTTATGGGATCAGAATAATAAATATAACTTGCGTATCCGCCGGCTATTGGAGAAAATATTGCGGGAATATACGGGAGACCGGGAAGCGGAAGAATTTAAAGCTTTTCTTTTATATACTAAAAAAGTATTTTTTGCAAACGGGATCCATCACCATTATTCTATGGATAAATTTATTCCTGCTTTTCCGGAAGAATATTTCCGTTTACTTTTGGTGGCTGTCGGGAGCGGGGAGGAATTTGACGGTTTGAAACGGATACTGTTCGACCGGAATTATATGGCAAAGCGGGTTGTACTGGACGGGGCAAAGGATCTGATAAAAGCTTCTGCCAATAATTATTATTCCGGCGTTACCCAGCAGGAAGTAGAAGATTTTTACAAACAGCCGTCAGCAGGGGAAGGGGAGACCGTATCCCGGGGATTGAATTCTACCTTGGTGAAAAAGGATGGAAAATTGGTCGAAGAGGTATGGAAAATCGGAGGGAAGTACAGTAAAGAGATCGGGAATATTGTAAAAGCATTGGAAAAGGCGGAAAAATATGCTTTGACGGAACAACAACAAAAGGTGATCCGTTTGCTGATTCAATATTATAAAAGCGGAGATTTGGCTATTTTCGACGCTTATTCGATAGCCTGGTTGCAGGAGCAAGAGGCGCTCGTTGATTTTATCAACGGTTTTATTGAAGTATACGGAGATCCGTTGGCTTATAAGGCCAGTTGGGAATCTGTGGTAGAAATTGTAGATGCTGAGGCTTGTGAGCGTACGCAAAAACTGGCTGAAAATGCTTTGTGGTTTGAAAAAAATGCCCCTATTGAGGAGCGTTTTAAAAAGACAGAAGTTTCGGGAATCATTGCCCGTGTGATGCAAGTGGCGATGTTGGGGGGAGATTGCCATCCGGCTACCCCTATCGGTATCAATTTACCGAATGCCGAATGGATACGGGAACGTTATGGAAGTAAATCGGTGACATTGGATAATATAACCTATGCTTATCACCGGGCTTCTCAGGGGACCGGGGTTATCGGTGAGTTTGCTTATTCGGAAGAAGAGAAACGGAAAGCGCATTTGTATGGGTATGAAGGTGGAAATGTACATACGGACCTGCACGAATGCCTGGGACATGGTTCGGGAAAAATGTTGTCGGGAGTGACTACTGAGGCTTTGAAAAATTACTATTCCACTCTGGAAGAAGCCCGGGCGGATCTGTTTGCCCTGTATTATATTATGGATCCCAAATTGTTGGAGCTGGGGATCATTTCCTGTCCGGAGGTGGCAGAATGTGAATATGACGCTTATATCCGGAATGCATTGCTGATACAATTAACCCGCATTAAACCGGGCGATTGTCTGGAAGAAGCTCATATGCGTAACCGGCAGTTGATTGCTTCCTGGGTATATGAACAGGGGAAAGAGGCAAAGATTATAGAGAAACTTCAGGGAGAAGGGAAAACTTATTTTGTTATACGCGATTATCCGGCTTTAAGAATGTTATTCGGAAAACTCCTGGCAGAAGTGCAGCGAATAAAATCGGAGGGCGATTATCCGGCTGCCCGGGATTTAGTTGAGACCTACGGCGTTAAAGTAGATACAACTTTGCAGAAAGAAGTATTGGAAAGATACCGGAAATTGAATGTTCCCCCTTATGCCGGGTTCATAAATCCGGAATATGCTTTGATAAAACAAGGAGAGAAAATAACAGCTGTTTCGGTTCATTATCCGGATAATTTTTTGGAACAGATGCTGAAATACGGGGAGGAATGGACCTTGGACGAAGGCTTTTGATAAAAGCTGATTAACGAAACTCCGGTTGGGATTAAAAAGTAAAAATACTTTTTGCTATTTCGTTAATCAGCGTGTTTCCGGATAAATATTTATCAGATATCAGGCCTTCATCCAATGATTATTTATTTACTAAAAATAATATCGGCATAAGAATTGGATATTTTTACTTTTGCCTGGGGGTCTGTCTGGTTTCCCACCCGTCCCCGTATGGTCTTGGAATAGCGGTTGTCGTTGTCGTCCAGGGTTACGTCTGATAATTTAATACCATTGAGGCGTATAGAGCCGTAACGATTATACAAATCAGCCATAAAATTGTAGTGATTATCCAGTCCGATCCGGATAGTCGTATAGCCCGCTTCTATTAAAATAGAGTTGAAATTCTGGGCCACCTCAGTAATTTTTACTTTACAATACCTAAGGCTGGAAGCATCAAAGCGTTTTCCCAGATAATCGATCGTAAAGTCTGTATAAGCAGAGCTCAGGATGATAAAAGAATCGATCGATTTAATTATAAACCTGTCGTATTTGGAGGTCATTTCCAGAGAACCTACTGTGCCGAGATCGAATTTTGAATAAGTACTGTTCAGATTCAGTTGGGTGATCTTGTCCAGATGAACATTGCCATATCCGATGTTCAGTAAAAGCTTTTCCGATTCAGATAATTCAATATTTCCGTATTTGATTGTGATCTCGTTATTTGTTCCTTTCAGGCTACTGGCATACAGATTTCCGTATTTGATATCCGCCCGGAAAGGTTGTGTGGTTTCATCCAGCTGAATATTGCCGTATTTATTGGTCAGATTCAATTTAACGGAAGCCGGTACATTTATTGTATAATTGATCGTAAAGCCACAATTTCTACAGTTATTATTGCGTTGTCTCTCGATTAGGGTGGTCGCTTGTACTAATTTATTCATATTGTGAAAATCGATGGAAATTTGATCGGCCATTCGCTGGGCCACTTTGGGATTTTCTCCTTTTCCGATGATTTCAATAGAGAAATCGATTTCGTTTTTATCCCATTGCTGAATGACGATATAACCGTATTTATTATTCACCTGTAATTCGCAATTCTGACCTACTTTGAAATTTTTATTGACGATCCGTTTTACTTCTGTGGGCACAGCCCAAAGGGAAGTAGCGAAGAGCAGTAAAAAGCTGCCTAATAAAAAAAGAGATTTGTGTTTCATAATTTATAAGTTTTGTTTTTTAGAAGTTGGTAATCTTTTTAAAATCGATTGGATGTGGGCAAGGGATTCCAGTTGTGTATTGTAGCGGGAAATAATATAAGCGATGGCTTCTTCTTCTGTAATTCCCGGTACTCTCCGGTCCAGTTGCCGCGATTCCTTTTCCATATCGGTAATATCTTTTAAAATCTCGTCCCGCTCGGGTTCATTTACCAGATTGATATTCTGTTCGATACTGATTATTTGTTGTTGTAATTGCCGGTTATAATAGGCTGTTACTTCCGTAATAGAGTCGGCTGCATTTGCAGGCATACGGAAGGGATAGAAATACTGGAACATCAGAATCAGGGCCAGGGCCGCAGCGACTGAAGTAACCGCAACCCAACGGCGGGCGTGTCTGTTCTTCCTTTTTTCATGGTGTTCCAGACGTTGTTCGAATCGTTCAAAATGTCCGAAAGGAGGCAGAGCGGTATCAAAAATTTTTGTCTGATTTTTTATTTTTTCATCTACTAAGTGATTCATAAGTCGAATGTGCTTTAATTAATCGGATTAATTTATTTCTGGCCCGTGCAAACTGAGAACGGACGGTCGAAGGGGAGAGTTGCATCATTTGTGCAATTTCTTCGTATTTCAGTCCTTCTATCAGGTGCAGGTTGATCATTAAGCGGTAGCCTTCCGGCAACTGCTTCAGTTTTTCAGCAATCAATTGCAACTGTATATCGGTTTCGTCTTCGGAATTTTCTTCTGCCATTGCATATACATTTTCTTCCAAACTGAGAAACTGAACTTTTCTTTTTCGGCAAAGGTCGATAGCCTGATTTATGGCAATCCGTTTCAGAATCCTCTCCATATTACTGGCTTCTCCGTTGTAATCCTCTATCCGGTCGAACACTTTTAAAAAAGTTTCCTGCATCACTTCTTCGGCTTCCTGGGGATTTCCGAGAATACGGTAGGCACTGTTGTATACGCTTTTATAAAACAACATATAAAATTCGAGTTGAGCCCGCCTGTCTCTCTTGCGGCATTGTCGTAATATCGTTTTATAATCGCTCATTCTTTTTGCTTTCTGCCTATATGACGTAAAAGAAATAAATTTGCTGCATAAAAAAACGGTTTTTTACAAAAATTATTTAGTTATTAGGTTTTTC
>JAEXFF010000129.1 GCA_023400335.1 Bacteroidota bacterium | reverse complement strand
GAGTCGGTGGGCCTGAGTTTGAGTATACCTGTTTTTAACCGGTTGTCTACCCGCAATCAGGTCCGTTCTGCCCGGATTTCTGTAGAAAACCAGGAGTTGGTGTTGGAAAATATGCGTCAGAATTTGTACAAAGAAATCCAGCAGGCTTATTATAATGCTGTCGCTGCTCATGAAAAGTACCTTTCTTCTGAAAAGTCTGTGGAAGCTTCTCAGATGGCTTTCCGGTACGAAGAACAGAAATACAATGCCGGCCGCTCTACCAGCTATCAGTTTAATGATGCAAAAACCCGTTTGGCCAAATCTCTTTCGGAAGCAGCCCAGGCAAAGTACGATTTTATTTTCAGAACAAAAATCCTCGATTTTTACAATGGCCGGCCGTTGGATGAGTAGAAAAGTTCAAAAGTAAAAAAGTTAGATATAGGAAAGATTTGCGGTATTTCGTGCCGGATGAAGACGGACAGAAAGGCATATGGATAGGTGAACTTTTGTGCCGGATAAAAAATCCAATCCGGAACCTCGGTTCCGTGAATCAGTAAAACCTTAACCGGTTTCTGTAAGGAAGCATTCATTTCTTGTGCATTTTTACATTTCAGCATTTCATCGCGCAAACATTCGTCACAACTTGATATTTTGATTTAAAACAGTTACTTTTGCCGCCTCATTGAGAGAAGAAATTTATCTCTCCGTGTGCTTGATAAACCACGTAAAAAACAAGAAAAATGCAAAAGACTGTTACTATTCCGTTTATGCTTTTAGGTATACTGTTCAATGTATGTCTGATTGCTTCTAATTTATTGGAGACAAAAGTTGTCCAGATCGGTGGGATAACGGCTACGGCCGGCTTGATTGTGTTTCCTATTTCTTATATTATAAACGACTGTATTGCCGAAGTATGGGGATTTAAAAAAGCCCGTTTGATTATTTGGACGGGATTTGCGATGAATTTTCTGGTTGTCGGATTTGCCCAGTTGGCTGTTCTGTTGCCGGCAGCCCCCTTTTGGCAGCAGGAAGAAGGATTTAATTTTGTGTTTGGGATGACTCCCCGCATTGTGATTGCCAGTCTCTGTGCTTTCCTGGTCGGTTCTTTCCTGAATGCTTACATTATGAGTAAAATGAAACTGGCTTCCCGGGGAAAGTATTTTTCTTTACGGGCCATTGTCTCTACTTTGTTCGGGGAGAGCGCCGATTCATTGATTTTTTTCCCTATTGCTTTCGGGGGACTTATTCCGGGAGAAGAATTGTTTGTTATGATTATAACCCAGGCTGTGCTTAAATCCCTTTATGAGGTGCTTGTCCTTCCTTTAACGATAAGGGTAGTCCGGTATATCAAAAAAATAGAGCAGACAGATGTATACGATCAGCACATCTCTTATAATATTTTGAAATTAAGGGATATTTAAGTATAACCGGGGAAACTGTTTTTTTACGGTGATCCTGTTAAAATATCACAAAGAAACCCAAGGTTCCCGGAAGAGAATTTATATTTAAAAATATTCCGGTATTTTTGTAGGGAATGGAATATATGAGTAAGAAATATATTTTACTTGATCTGGACGGAACAGTCATAGATTCCCGGGAAGGAATTACTGAATCCGTTCGTTATGCATTGAGACAGTTGGGTATCGAGGTACAGGATTTACGGGATTTGTACTGCTTTATCGGACCTCCTTTGCGGGATTCTTTTTGTGAATTCTATCACCTCAGTGCACAAGAGGCAGAACGCGCCATTCAGGAATACCGGAAACGTTATAGTACCAAGGGAATCTTTGAAAATAAGGTATATGAAGGAATGCCGGCCCTTTTAAAAATGTGGCAGTCTGCAGGCAAACAACTTTTTTTATGTACATCCAAACCCGAGCCTTTTGCTGTACAGATTTTAAAAGAATTGAGGCTGGAAACGTATTTTACTTTTGTAGGGGGAGCGACTTTTGACGGTTTACGTCAGGAGAAATCGGATGTGGTCCGGTATGTATTACAGAAAAATGCTATTTTTGACCGGAAGGAAGTGGTTATGGTCGGGGACCGGAAGTATGATATAGAAGGGGCGAAACGGAACGGGATAGATTCCGTAGGTGTGTTGTATGGATTCGGAGACCGGGAAGAATTGGAAAGAGCGGGAGCGGATGCTATTGCAGAGACTGTCGCTGATTTGGAAAAAATACTATAATACGGGAAAAGGATGAAACCTATAAATGCCTTTTATTTTTTTATATATTGGATTTTGGGATGGGGATTTGCAGTTTTCCCTGTTGCTGCCCAGCGGAATTTGCCGGTAGCAAGCTGGGAAGAAGCTAACTTGCAGGCTGCCCGGGATAATAAACTCGTGTTTGTGGCTGTAGATATAATGCCGGATAAAAAAATATTTTCCAATGAAATGGTAAAAATTTTTTTTGAACGGAATCTGGTTCCTGTTTATATGGATATGCAAAGTGAAGAAGGAAAAAAAATAGAACCGAAATTACTGTTAACTCCTTATCCTGTATACGCTTTTTTTATGCCTTTCGGGGATTTACTATTAACGGTTGGAACAGCGGAAGTAGCAAAGGATCCTCTCCTTTTGCTGGATGCTGCCCGGGAAGCGCAACAGTTGGCGGAGGTTAAAAAAAATAACAGCCGTTCCGTGAATTTTGTAATCTCAGACTGGCAGGATGTCCTGGCAAAAGCAAAAAAGGAAGAAAAACCTGTGTTTATCTATTTTCACGGAGAGAATTGTCGGGAATGCCTTTTGATGGAGAATAATATCTTTAATTTAGACCGGGTGGCGGATTTTTATAACCGGAATTTTGTCCCTTTCCGCGTTGATATTTCAGCTGAACAACCTTTATTGAAAACATACAGGATTGAGGAATTACCCGCTTATTTATTTGTGAACGGGGAGGGGAAAGTCATTACTTCTGACTGTGGACGGAAGCAGACAGAAGAGATCATACAGATGGGGGAAGAAGCTCTTCATAAAGCAAAGGGAGTAGAATTTTCCGAAGGAAGCTGGGAGCAGGTCCTGACACAAGCCCGGCAGGAAAAAAAGGGGATTTATGTGGATTGTTATGCTTTAGTTGGAGGAGAACGGAGGCCTTTGACGGAAATTGTATACCGGGATCCGGAAATTGCGGCTTTATTGAATGATCATTTTATCAATTATACTCTGGATCAGAAAAGTGAGGAAGGGAGACGCTGGACAGAAAAATCCGGACTGAATTCTCCTTTTTGTCAGGTGTTTTTGGATAGTGTAGGAGAATGGGTACATTTGTCTGCCGGTATTCCGGATACTTCTGAATTCAAAAGAATGGTTTATAGGGTTTTGGAAGGGAAAGGACTGAAATTCCTTTCGGAAAAATATGAGCAGGGGTGCCGGGAATCTGCTTTTGTAGAAGAATATATCCGGATGTTGGGGAAAGCAGGTTTAAAAAACAGAGCAGCACAAGTGACGGAGTGTTATCTGGGAGCGTTGGACCCCGGGCAGTTGAAAGATAGGAAAAACTGGGAATTGTTCCGGGATTATGTGATCGATATGGATTCCGGATTGTTTAAATATATTTCATTGCATAGAAATGATTTTTTCTCTTTATTCGGAGAGCGAGAAGTTATGGGTAAAATTCAGGAGGTCTGGACGGCTGGGGCGGAGAGTTTTGTCCGGGAACAAAATGGGAAATATGAATTCGATGAAACGGGCTTTAAAGCGTATGTAAAACGATTAAAGGCTGAAAAAATAGAAAATTGGCGGCAAATCGTCCGCAAGGCCCGTATGAATGCTGCTGAAAAGACCGGAAATTGGAAGGTTTTTGCAGAATTAGCCGAAGAAAGATGGACGGAAGAACAGATTCCGGAAGCAGAACTTTATGGTTGGGGAGTAAAAATCAGAGACAATTGTCGGGATAAATCCATACGTTATAAGGCTGCCCGCTGGTTTGCCTGGACAGTTTCAGAAATCGAGAAAAAAGAACGGCAGGAAGGCAAAGTAAGAGTTTCTTCTTACAAAGGCTTTTTTGAAAAATTAGTAAATGATTTGATTGAGGAATAAAAACGGGAAGTGATGAGAAGTGATAAAAATAAAAAACGGAGTTTTTAAACTCCGTTTTTTATAAAATTGAACAGGCCGAAACCACTTATTTAATAACGTTCAGTTTCTTCCCGATTTTAATGAAAGCAGCGATAGCCCGATCCAATTGTTCACGGGTATGTGCAGCTGAAAGCTGAATGCGGATACGAGCCTGACCTTTCGGTACTACCGGATAATAAAAGCCGGTTACATAAATGTGCTCTTTCTGTAGTTCAGCTGCAAATTCCTGAGATAATACAGCATCGTATAACATTAAAGCGGCAATAGCAGATTCTGACGGTTTGATATCGAAACCGGCTTCTGTCAGTTTACCACGGAAATATTCTGCATTTTCCATTACCCGGTCGCGTAATTCAGTGCTGGCACTCAACATATCGAATACGGCGATAGAAGCGCCACAGATAG
Source organism: Bacteroidota bacterium (assembly GCA_023400335.1). GTDB lineage: Bacteria > Bacteroidota > Bacteroidia > Bacteroidales > Marinifilaceae > Culturomica. The sequence goes on along the minus strand of JAEXFF010000129.1, from coordinate 9,783 downwards.
CCGGAGAAAGGGAATTGGAAAATAAATAAGGTCTGGAACGTTGACGCAACATTTCAATGATTTCTTTTTTACCTGTTGTATAGCCGCCCATAGCTCCTCCGAGAGCTTTTCCTAATGTACCGGTAAGGATGTCGATCCGGTCCATTACGCCGTGATATTCGCCTGTACCTCTTCCGGTTTTACCGATAAATCCGGCAGCGTGGCTATCGTCTACCATCACCAGGGCATCGTATTTTTCAGCTAAATCGCAAATTTCATTTAATTTTGCGATATCGCCGTCCATAGAAAATACACCGTCGGTTACAATAATACGGAAACGTTGTGCCTGAGCTAATTTTAACTGCTCTTCCAAATCCTGCATATTAGCATGTTTGTAACGGTAACGTACAGCTTTACACAAACGTACCCCGTCGATAATGGAAGCATGGTTTAACTCGTCTGAAATAATTGCATCTTCCTGGCCGAATAAAGGTTCAAAAACACCTCCGTTGGCATCAAAGCAAGCAGCATATAAAATGGTATCTTCTTTTCCGAAGAATTTGGATATTTTGGCTTCAAGTTCTTTGTGGATATCCTGAGTACCACAAATAAATCGTACTGATGACATACCGTAGCCGCGAGCATCCAACCCTTTTTTGGCACCTTCAATTACACGGGGATCAGAAGAAAGACCTAAATAATTGTTTGCACAAAAGTTTAATACAGTTTCACCTGTGGTTAATTTGATCTCTGCTCCCTGAGGGGTGGCGATCAGTCTTTCGGTCTTGTATAAACCGGCATCCTTTATAGACTGAATCTCAGTCTTCAAGAAATCTTGAAATTTTCCGTACATATCTGTAAAATTTATGTTTTATTGAAAGACAAAATTAAATAATTTTTAATCAAAATACTATTGGATGCTTAAAAATTGAAAGACGAAATCGTTATTATTTTTAATGTTTGATTTTTTCTTTAGAAGAAAGAAAAAAATGATAAGCTAACATAAAAATAGTTTAAGATAAAAAGGTTAATTTTTCTTTATAAACTGCAGAAATAAGAGAAAAAAAATAACTTTGAACATTATTTAAATTTAAAAATTAGAAAACTGAATCTCTTAATCTGTTGAGTATGAATATGACAACTGCATTTAAACCTATAAGCTTGGGTTTAGCTAATTCACGTACCTATTTATTCGGTGCTGCTTTTGTATTCGGGAATCTGCTTTTACCTCAATTGTGCCATTTTATCCCGGACGGAGGGAAAATGTGGTTACCTATTTATTTTTTTACTTTAATTGCCGCCTATAAATTCGGAGTCCGGGTGGGTTTACTGACAGCCGTACTTTCCCCTCTGTTAAACTGTCTGTTTTTCGGAATGCCTCCTTTGGCTGTTTTACCTGTATTGCTGATCAAATCTTCTTTATTGGCTGGCATTGCTGCTGGTGTTGCTTTTTATACCCGGAAATTATCCTTATTTTATATCGCTGTCGTTGTCTTAGGTTATCAGCTAGCCGGAGGATTGGCAGAATGGTTATTATCCGGTAGTTTTATGGTTGCTGTGCAGGATTTTAGGTGGGGATTACCCGGAATTTTGTTTCAAATTACAGGTGGCTGGTTGGCCCTTAGAGGATTGGCAAAGTATGAATTCTAAAAATTTTTCTGAAGTTTTGGAAAGATTCAGGGAGATCAAATTTGAGGAGTCTTTCGATATGATTGTGGCTATAGCTAACGGAGGAATTATTCCGGCAGCACTGCTCAATCAGCGTTTAAATGTCGGGATTCAATTATTGAAGCTGAATCTGCGGGATGCTACTCAAAGACAGTTGTATCCCCAACCCCGTTTGCTGGAAGAAATCAGCTTTGATGTGAAAGGGAAGACTATTCTATTGGTTGAAGACCGGGTAAAAACCGGGACTACCTTGCATTATGCCCGTCAATTGCTTGCAGATGCAGAACTGGTGAAAACTTTTGCAGTAAATGGGGAGGCAGATTATAGTCTGTATAATGAAGCTTGTTTTCGTTTTCCGTGGATACTGTGATTGGTTTCCCGGGAAAAGGATGACACAGGGGAAATAGATTTTGTAATGGATTAAATAAGTAAACAATGGAACGTCGGGAATTTTTAAAAGCGATAGCACTTGCCGGAGTGGCAGCTACTATAAAAATCAGTAATCCTTTGAGTGTATTGGCTCAAAGCGGACAAAGCCAGATTACTGGTTTACCTTACGATTTGGTAGCTGTTATGGGAGGCGAACCGGTGGATATGTTTCGGAAAGCCATGACTGAAATGGGGGGGATGGAAAAATTTGTGAAGCCGGGGCAAAAAGTGGTCGTGAAGCCGAATATCGGATGGGATAAAACGCCTGAATTAGCCGGGAATACCAATCCGGATTTGGTAGCAGAAATTATTCGCCAATGTTTTGTTGCCGGTGCGAAAGAGGTCGTCGTATTCGACCATACCTGTGACGATTGGCGGAAATGCTATAAAAACAGTGGAATTGAGGAGGCAGCTAAAGCTGCTGGGGCTAAGGTCGTACCTGCCCATGAAGAGAGTTATTACAGGGAAGTGGAGTTGCCGAGGGCAAAAAATTTAAAGAAGGCTAAAATCCATGCCTCTTTGCTGGATTGCGATGTATGGATAAATGTTCCTATCTTAAAAAATCATGGCGGAGCGAAAATGACCATATCGATGAAAAATCATATGGGCATTGTTTGGGACCGCGGTTTTTTCCATAAAAATGATTTGCAGCAATGTATAGCGGATATCTGTACATTGGATAAACCTGCCGTATTGAATATTGTAGACGCTTACCGGGTAATGAAAACGAATGGTCCCCGGGGTAAATCGGCTGCCGATGTAGTGAATCCCAAGGGATTGTTTATTTCTACGGATATTGTAGCGGTGGATACGGCTGCGACGAAATTTTTTAATCAGATAGAGAGCATGCCGCTCGATGTTGTCGGACATCTGGCAAAAGGGGAAGAATTGCAGATCGGTACAATGGATATTCAGAAATTGAAAGTGAAAAGGATCAGGATTTAAGGACAAGGGGGACGGGATTTTTTATTTCCTAAGGATAAATATATGCTGAGAAAGTTACGTATTCTGGTGTCGGTGGTATTTTTTACCCTGATTACATTTTATTTTCTGGATTTTGCAGGAATAAGCGGAGTAAAGTCTTTTTTACCCCGTATTCAGTTTGTGCCTGCTCTGTTATCGTTGAGCGTGGCGGTCCTGGTCGTTTGGGTGGTATTGACGTTATTTTTAGGACGGGTATATTGTTCTTCTGTCTGTCCTTTAGGCATTTTTCAGGATATTGTCATCTGGGTTTCCAGACGCCGGAATAAGAAGAAAAAATACGGTTATGCACCTGGCAAAAATGTTTTGCGCTGGCTGATTGTGGCGGGAACCGGCATTGCTTTTTTGTTCGGGTTTACTTTCTTATTGAGTTTGCTTGATCCTTATAGTGCCTACGGAAGAATAGCGACCGATTTGTTCAGGCCTTTCTATTTGATTGGTAATAATGGTCTGGCATGGCTGTTTACCAAATTTGGCAATTATACTTTTTATTATGTACATGTAGCTATTCTGAGTACGTTTGCTTTTGTCATCGCTTTATTTACTTTGGGAGTTATCGGCTTTTGGGCCTGGAGTTCCGGCAGGAGCTATTGCAATACGGTTTGTCCGGTAGGTACTGTTCTCGGATTTTTGTCCCGTTATGCTCTGTTTAAAATTCGCATAGATACTGCCAAATGTAACGGTTGCGGATTATGTGCTTTAAAATGTAAGGCTTCCTGTATAAATAGCAGAGAGCATTCCGTTGATTATAGCCGTTGTGTAGATTGCTTTGACTGTATCGGAAATTGCCGTCAGCAGGCAATTGTTTTTTCTTCTAAAAGGAGGAGAAAGCCTGTGGAAAATAATACGGTTACGACTGATGAATCCAAACGGCATTTTCTGGCAACTGCATTGGCTACGGCTTTAGTCGTACCCAAAGCGGTGGCCCGGGAAAAAGTGGAAGTATTCAGCCGGAATAAAGCTTATCGGCGGGAACACCCTATATGTCCTCCGGGTGCAGGGAGTGCAGAACATCTTTTAAAAAATTGTACAGCTTGCCATCTTTGTATTGCCAAATGCCCTTCTCATGTCCTGAAACCTGCTTTTCTGGAATATGGTTTTGGAGGGATGATGCAACCGATGATGTATTTTGACGAAGGTTTCTGTAATTTTGACTGCACTGTTTGTTCTGAAGTATGTCCGAACGGAGCCATTTTACCTTTGACAAAAGAGAAAAAACAGCTGACCCAAGTCGGGCGGGTTGTCTTTCTGATTGAGAATTGTATTGTCAATACCGATGAGACGAGCTGCGGTGCCTGTTCTGAACATTGTCCGACCCAGGCCGTTACGATGGTTCCCTATAAAAATGGATTGACGATTCCTCAGGTGAACCCTGAAATTTGTGTGGGATGCGGAGGCTGCGAGTATGTCTGTCCGGTCAGGCCTTTCAGAGCTATTCATATTGAAGGAAATCCTGTTCAGGTGGAAGCCCTGCGTTTTAAAGAAGCAGAGAAAAAAGAAATTCAGATCGACGATTTCGGTTTTTAGCAGCTTTTGTAAATAAAAAATAAACTTGATGTAAGTTTTGCAATTCCTGTCGGAATCATTATTTTTGTAGAAAATATAAATATTTCTTCGGGGCAGGGTGTAATTCCCTACCGGCGGTGATAGTCCGCGACTCTTCTTTTTAGAAGACTGAACCGGTGAAAATCCGGTACCGACGGTATAGTCCGGATGGTAGAAGGAATAAGGATAAAGATGGATTTGTCTTTATATAGATTGGTATGATATTGCCCCGGACTGATAACGTTCGGGTTTTTTATTTTTCGGAAGTCGGTTATGGAAAAGCAGAATTTTTCTACGGAGGATTGCCGGTTTATGCAGCGGGCAATGGAATTGGCGGAGCGGGGAAAGGGATTCGTCAACCCTAATCCACTGGTGGGAGCTGTCGTTGTAAAAGACGGGAAAGTAATCGGGGAAGGGTGGCACGAATATTACGGCGGTTTGCATGCGGAGCGGAATGCCTTTAAAAATTGTGCGGAAGATCCCCGGGGCGCTACTTTGTATGTGACTTTGGAGCCTTGTTGCCATTATGGGAAAACGCCCCCTTGTACGGAAATCGTGATGGAGAAAAAAATTGGCCGGGTGGTAGTAGGACTTTTGGATCCCAATCCGTTGGTAAGCGGTAAAGGAATTGAAAAATTGAGAGCTGCGGGAATTGAAGTGGTCACAGGAGTGAAACAAGAATTTTTGGAAGAACAAAACCGGTTTTTTTTAAAATATATAAGGACAAAGTTGCCTTGGCTTGCTTTGAAAACTGCTATGACATTGGATGGTAAGATTGCGGCAGCAAGCGGGGATTCGAAATGGATAACTGCAGAAGCTGCCCGGCAACGGGTGCATCAGATGCGTGCCGAGTTTATGGGAATTATGGTAGGTGCCGGTACCGTAAAAATTGATGATCCTCTTTTGAATTGCCGTATGGAGGGTAAATGCCGGCAACCGGTCCGGATTGTTATCAGTACAAAGGCCGATATCTCTTTCGATTCGCAGATCATCCGTACTGCCCGGGAATATCCTGTCCTTATTGCTCATACGGCAGCAGCAGGAGAAGAAACCCTGGAAAAGTTACGGAAGGCCGGAGTAAAGACGATGCTTTGTGCTGAGGAAAAAGGAAGGGTAGCTGTAAAAGATCTGTTGGGTAAGCTGGGAGAGTCGGGAATTGATTCCCTGTTGCTGGAAGGGGGAGGGGAATTGAATTATGCTTTTTTACGGGAGAACTTGGTGGATGAAGTTTTTACTTTTATTGCACCGAAACTGATTGGAGGGAAAGAAGCGAAGACGGCAGTAGAAGGGGAGGGGTTTAAGCGGATGGCCGATGCTGTGATTTTGCAGGATGTTAAGACAGAACAGATCGGAACGGATTTTCTGATCCGGGGAAAGATAAAAAATAGATAAAAGAATATGTTTACAGGTATAGTTGAAGAAATAGGAAAGGTAAAAAGTATCCTCCGGGGGGAAAAAAGTGTGATACTGGAAGTGGAGGCAGAAAAAGTTCTGAGAGATACGAAAGTGGGAGATAGTATTGCCACGAACGGGGTTTGTCTTACTGTGACTTTTCTGGGAAATTCTTTTTTCCGGGCGGATGTTATGCCGGAAACGATGAGACGGAGTAATCTTGGTTTATTGCGGCCTGGCGACCGGGTAAATTTGGAGCGGGCGCTCTGTTTAAATAGCCGTTTGGGAGGTCATTTGGTTGCCGGACACATTGACGGAACCGGACGGATTGTAGATATACAGCGGGAAGATAATGCTTTATGGCTTACGGTTAGTGCCGGATCAGACCTTTTAAGATATATTGTTTCTAAAGGTTCTGTAGCTGTAGATGGGGTAAGCCTTACAATTGCATACGTAGATGAGGCTGTCTTCCGGGTGTCTGTGATCCCTCATACGCAGGAGGAGACGACGCTGACAGGTAAGCATAGCGGAGAGGTGGTGAATTTAGAGAACGATATGATTGTCCGTTATGTGGAAAAGTTGATCGGAAAAGAAAATAGAAATGGATTGAGTTTATCTTTTTTAGAAGCGAATGGATTTTAAGAGAAAGAAATTATAAAAATTGAATCATTTAATGAGCCTAAATTTAACTGAAACGTTATGGAAGAAATTAAGTTTAATACGATAGAAGAAGCTGTGGCTGACCTGCGGGCCGGAAGGATGATTGTTGTGTTGGATGATCCTGACCGGGAAAACGAGGGAGATTTAATATGTGCAGCTGAGCATGCTACTTTAGCAAATGTAAATTTTATGGCATCTTATGCGAAAGGCTTGATTTGTATGCCGATGAGTAAAGCGTTGACGGAAAAATTAAACCTTCAGCAGATGGTAGCCAATAATACGGACAATCATGCGACCGCTTTCACCGTTTCTATCGATCATATTTCTACTTCCACGGGGATTTCTGCTTTAGAGCGTTCCGTGACAGCTATGAAATGTGTGGAAGAGGGAGCAAAACCGGCAGATTTCCGTCGTCCCGGCCATATGTTCCCTCTGGAAGCAAAACCGGGAGGGGTATTGGAACGGATGGGACATACAGAGGCTACAGTGGATTTGATGAGAATTGCGAAACTGAAAGAGTGCGGTTTATGTTGCGAAATCATGCGGGAAGACGGCACGATGATGCGGACGACCGAATTAGTGGCTTTTGCTAAAAAACATCATTTGAAGATTATCTCTGTTGCCGATCTGATCGCTTACCGCCGGAGAACCGAAATCCTGATCGAAAGGGTTACGGAAGCGGAGATGCCGACAAAATACGGAATTTTCAAAGCATATGGTTATGTCAATAAAATCAGTGGGGAACACCATATCGCTTTGGTAAAAGGAAATATTGCTGACGGAGAACCCGTATTGTGCCGCGTTCATTCGGAATGTCTCACGGGAGATGCCTTCGGTTCTCTCCGTTGCGATTGCGGGGAACAGTTGGGAGAAGCTTTACGCCGGATAGAAAAGGCAGGCCGCGGAGTATTGTTGTATATGCGTCAGGAAGGAAGGGGTATAGGCCTGATTAATAAATTGAAAGCATACCATTTGCAGGACGGAGGGATGGACACTGTGGAAGCTAATCTGGCTCTTGGATTCAAGGCTGATTTGCGGGAATACGGTACCGGAGCAGAGATATTGGCGGACCTGGGAGTAAAGAAGATGATTTTAATGACAAATAATCCTTTGAAAATTAAAGGATTGGATGGTTATGGGCTGGAAATTGTGGGGCGGGAGCCTATTGAGATGACCTGTAATGAGAAGAATGAATTCTATATGTATACCAAGTACAAAAAGATGGGACATATTTTACATGTCCGGAACGATTGGAAAAAAGAATAGAGACAAATAATAAAAATCGTAATTTATAATATTCAATATCATGAAAATTTTGGAAGGAAAATTATTAGCGGAAGGTCAGCGTATCGGTATTGTAGCCGGCCGTTTTAACGAATTTATTACGGCTAAATTGTTGGGAGGGGCTGTGGATGCATTTGTACGTCACGGGGGAGATGAAAGTCAGCTGGAGGTCGCATGGGTTCCGGGTGCATTCGAGATTCCGCTGGTGGCGAAAAAAATGGCTGAGAGTAAAAAATACGATGCTGTGGTTTGCCTGGGAGCGGTGATCCGGGGAGCTACTCCTCATTTTGATATGGTAGCAGCGGAAGCGACAAAGGGAGTTGCTCAGGCTGGTTTACAGACTGGAGTACCTGTTATTTTTGGTATCCTGACGACGGATTCTATTGAACAGGCCGTAGAGAGGGCGGGTACAAAAGCGGGTAATAAAGGATTCGACGCGGTGAGCAGTGCTATTGAAATGGTCAACCTGCTCCGGCAAATTTAATCCGTCCTTTGAAACAAAACATCCCTTTAGCTGATTGGATAGACGATGCTTCGTATCGGATTCCGGCTTGCCGGTTAACGAACCTTCCGTTCTATTATGGATGCATCCGGAACGGGAATTTCGTTAATCAGCGGAGCGGTGATCCGCTTCCCGAAGGAGTATCTGTCTTTCGTCCAGGCAGCTAAAGGAATATATTTGTTTTTTTAATCAGCCGGGTTTAAAGTTGTTTTATCACTTCCAGGGCTTTTTCGTAATCCGGTTCTTCTGTGATTTCCGGAACATATTCTACATATTTCACCTTTTGATCTTTACCGATGATAACGATTCCCCGGGTGAGCAGGCGTAGTTCTTCTATGAGAAAGCCATATTTTAATCCGAATTCCAGATCTTTATAGTCGGATAATGTGATCACCCTGTCGATGCCTTCGGCTGCGCAATACCGGTTTAATGCAAAAGGAAGGTCACAGGAAATAGCTAAAATCACAACATCTTTATTTAAGTCGGTCGCCATTTTATTAAAATGGTGCATTTGAGCCGAACAAACCGGAGTGTCGATAGAAGGAAATGCTGATACAATTACCGTTTTGTCTGTAAATTCTTCCAGACTGATAGGTTCCAGTTTTTTCCCTAATCCATAAAATACAGGGGCGTTTTCTCCTACTTGAATCGCTTTTCCTACCAGCGTAAGAGGATTGCCGTGCATCGTAATTTTTCTTTCTTCCATATGTTTTTCTTTTTTTTACGTAAAAAGCAATTTAATGTTTAAAAATTATATTACAAACCAAAATACAAAATTTTTTGAGTGTAATGAGTAAAAGGAAAGGTCGGAGGAGAATGGGAAACAGAAAAAGAATCTTTTATATCTGAGCGGCAGAAAGAATAGGGGTATAATACAACCCGGACCTGACGATACCGAAGGGAGAAACCAATCCCCGTTGCGGGGATGTATAAATGGCAGAAAGCTTGAAAAGCCAATTCATTCGGTTTGCAGCCTTGCATTCTCTGTCAGCTTCCGTTTGTTTGCCCGAAGTATAATTTGCAAAGGGATAACCGGAAATATTTTGCTCAGGGACAAGCTGATTTTCTGGTATCCGATAAAAAATACGACTAATATGTCCGAAGGAGAAACATCAGTATAGAATAGTTTGAAGTCTTCCTATTCCTCTGAAACGGTTCCTTCCCGGAAGGGGATTATTCAGATATATATTGACAGCAAATGGCGGATGGAGTTTGGAGTCCACTGCTTTCCCTTGTATACATTTTTGTGCTTTTACAGCGAATGTTCTCCAAAGGAAAAGCAGGGGAAAGAATACGATTTTCCTGTTCAGTTGAATATTTCTGCATACTGAGAAATAAAATAG
>JAEXFF010000067.1 GCA_023400335.1 Bacteroidota bacterium | reverse complement strand
TAAAAGTACTATTTTTATAAAATAATAAAATATTATCCCTCATTATTTTACTAATTTTAATTGTTAAAAAAATCTTCTTTTTGAAACAAAATTTAAACGAACGTTTTTTATAGCTGAAATTTGAATGATACATAAAAAGATTGAGTTTTATGCAAAAAAGAAGATAACTTTATTATTCTTTCATAACATATTCTTAATCAAATTATTCTTACATATACTCATTTCCTTCCTTTTTGCAAAAATTGATATTTTCAAGCTTTGTTTTTTGACCTTTAATATACTAAAAAAACGTTCGTTAATGTGTGTGAATCGTGTATTGATAATAACTTCTTTTTGAATTTTTCGTAGATAGGAGAAAAATCGATTAATATATATGACCAACAATATTGATAATAGGACTGTTACTGAGCTTGATTTAAAGCGTTATATGGGTAAATGGTATGAAATTGCCCGGTTTAACCATCGTTTTGAGAGGGGAATGGATGGAGTGACAGCAGAATATTCAGTGCGGGAAGATGGAAAAATAAAAGTACTCAATCGGGGATGGAAAAAAGGAGCCTGGCATCTTATCAAAGGGAAAGCAAAATTGCCTGACAAGTCACAACCCGGGAAATTGAAGGTCTCTTTTTTCCCGTTAATTTATAGTGATTATTATGTTATGGAATTGGATCAGGAAAACTATTCTTATGCCATTGTTGGGAGTTCGAGTGATAAGTATTTATGGATATTGAGCCGTACAAAAGAGTTAAGTGCGGATTTAATGACTGATTTATTGACGAGAATTCGGCAAAGGGGGTATAATACGGAAAAATTAATTTTTGTTATTCAATAGATTTAAAATCAAAAGTCAATTCATATTGATCTACCTAAAAGGGCTGTCTCCGGGCAGCTCTTTTTATTTAAAATGTGCCTGTAAAATGCTTTAGGGGAAGATTCCGGTGGGTGTATTGCTTATCTGTCTGAAATGTAAAATATTGAAAGCGGAGATCAAACGTTGTAAATAGGGAAAAAAGGCGCTAAATAATTTTTTTAATCCTTTAAAAGGCTTAAATTTGTTCGTTTTTTACAATAAACAGTTACAGTTAAATATATAAATTATGGCAGAAAATGTAAATCAGAAGCTTTTCAGTGAGTTTGCGCCTAACACTATGCAGGAGTGGGTGGACAAAGTTACTGTCGACCTGAAAGGGGCCGATTTTAGTAAAAAGCTCGTATGGAGAACCAATGAAGGTTTCAGTGTTCAGCCGATGTATCGGTTAGAAAACATGAAAGACCTCAAGAATCTCGATTGTTTCCCGGGAGAGTTTCCGTTTGTAAGAGGCAATAAAAAGGATAATAATGATTGGTATGTGCGTCAGAATATCCGGGTAGAAGACGTTGCCGAAGCCAATAAAAAAGCATTAGATGTATTAAACAGGGGAGTAAATTCGTTAGGATTTATTTTTACGGGATGCCGTGAATTTTCAAAAGCTGATATGGCGGCTTTATTGAAAGATATCTGTTTGGAATGTGTAGAAATCAATTTTGTATGTGAGTGCAAAAAATGCTCTTTACTAGATGCATTTATGGCAGTAGTGGAGGAAAGAGGAATTGATCCGGAAAAGATATACGGAGGTATAAATATTGATCCGTTAACGAATTTAACTTTGAAAGGTAAAATTTGTTGTGAGAATCCTTTCGGAGCCCCTCTGGAAAATACCAAAAAAATGGCGGCTTATAAGAACTTCAAAACTATAGAAGTCGGAGGATATGTTTTCAATAATTCCGGAGCTTCTATTGTACAGGAGTTAGGTTTTAGTTTAGCTGCGGGAGTGGAGTATTTGGACAAGCTGACAGAAGCCGGAATGAGCGTAAATGAGGTGGCACCCCGGATTCGCTTCCATTTTGCTACAGGGTCTAAATATTTTATGGAGATTGCTAAACTGCGTGCAGCCCGTTATCTGTGGGCACATATTGTAAAAGCATACAATCCTTGTTGTGACAGTATGTGTAAGATGAATATACATGCGGAGACTTCTGAATGGAATAAGACTGTATATGATCCGAACGTGAATATGTTACGGACTCAGACAGAAACGATGTCTGCCGTATTAGGGGGGGTAGATTCTTTTACAGTACATCCTTATGATTATATATATGAATGCGAGCCTTCTGAATTGGGAGAACGTGTTGCCCGTAACCAGCAATTATTGTTGAAGGAAGAATCGCATTTTGCCCGTATTGTGGATGTAGCGGGAGGTTCCTATTATATTGAAGAATTGACAGAATACATTGCAGAAGCTGCCTGGAAATTGTTTTTACAAGTACAGGATGAAGGTGGCTATATTGAGGCGTTTAAGAAAGGTTTCATCCAGGCTGCTGTCAAGGCTACTGCACAAGCCCGGGATTTAGCAATTGCCCAGCGGAAAGAGAATTTCGTAGGTACGAACCAATTCCCGAATTTCAATGAAAAGATAGAAAAAGCTATTTGTTCTTGTGTTTTAGAACCGGAAGATCATACTGCAGAAGGA
>JAEXFF010000026.1 GCA_023400335.1 Bacteroidota bacterium | reverse complement strand
TAAAAGAGCTGCCCAGCGGAGCCATAAATCGTCCGAGTATAAAGCTACGGTATCCAAAACCGCCAAGGTATGATAAAAATTATCTTTATGTCCTATTCCGTCGATAATTTCTACCCCTTTTAAAGCTGTTAATTCCGGGAAAAATATTGCCAGTAAACCGGCTTCATCCAGAAGAAGTATACCTTTGGAGGGTTCTGGAGAGAGCATAATTTTATTGAATTCATCCATGATTCTTTCCATTGAAATAATGGATAAACGGTCTTTGTTGGCACGGATGGCTTTGTAAGTATTTTCTTCTATCTTAAAATTCAGTTGAGTGGCAAAACGGATGGCCCGCATCATACGCAGAGGGTCGTCAGAAAAAGTAATGCCAGGTTCTAAAGGGGTTTTGATCAGTCGTTCCTGTAAGTGTTGCAAACCGTTGAAGGGATCGACCAGACGACCGTAATCCGGTTTATTGAGAGAAATGGCGAGGGCATTGATGGTAAAATCCCGTCTTTTTTGGTCGTCTTCAATCGTACCTGCTTCAACAAGGGGTTTGCGGGAATCCGACCGGTAAGATTCTTTACGGGCTCCTACAAATTCGATTTCTATACCTTTGTAGCGGAACATGGCTGTTCCGAAATTTTTGAAAACCGATACATGCTGATGCCCCAGTTTCCGGGCTGCACTTTCTGCGAGAGCGATACCGTCCCCCTGTACGACAATATCGATATCCTGGGAAGGACGGTGCAGTAAAAGGTCCCGTACATATCCTCCGATAACGTAAGTTTCGAGATTCTTTTTTTCTGCTATTTCTGCCAATATGTGAAAGATGGGGTGTGTCAGAAATTCCTGCATCGTCGTCATTTTCATTTTGGGATTAAGTTTACAAAATTAGGATATATTTTTTATATACTAACGGTTCTTCTGAATTTTACGTTATAAACCGGAAAGATTTCTCGAAGGAAAAACGCGGATAATAATTATTGGGATGAGAAAAAAGCACGGATGCCAAGCAGAAACGATAGTTTTTTGTAATTTCGAAGGTCGAAAAATAAAGGTATAAATATAAGATTATGGGAAAAACAGTAGCCGGATTATTTGATTTAGATGGGGTGATTTTTGATACAGAACCTGAATATACCCGGTTTTGGAGTGAGCAAGGAAAGTTGGCGCATCCGGAAATCCCGGATTTCAGCAGTCGCATAAAAGGACGGACTTTGAAAGAGATTTTGACCGAATATTTTCCGGAAGAGCAACAGGCCCGGGAAATTGTCCGGCGGATAGACGATTTTGAACAACAGATGGATTTCCCTCCGGTGAGAGGAAGTTTGGAATTTGTAGGATTATTAAAGCAAAATGGGGTGAAGGTCGCCATTGTCACGAGTTCCAATGACAATAAGATGAGAAATGTATACCGAGCATATCCCGGATTGAAGGCTCTTTTTGATGTCATCATTACGGCCGACCAGATTACCCGTTCCAAGCCTGACCCGGAATGTTATTTGCTGGCTGCTCAACAGTTGGACGTAAAGCCGGAGGAGTGTGTGGTTTTTGAAGATTCCTTTTCCGGTTTGGAAGCCGGACGCCGGGCCCGGATGAAGATTGTCGGATTAGCGACTACGAATCCTGCTGATCTGATTTGTGATAAGGCCGACCGGGTGATACCTGATTTTTGTGATTTCAATTTTTCCGATTTTAGTCATTTGCAGGAATAAAAGAAATCTTGGCTTTGAAGTATAAAGGAGATCGGGGAGATATTCTTTTGAAGAATCTATGCCGAAGGGAGAAAGGGGAAGGTAAAACAAATAAAGGCTGCCGAAAAGTTTCAGCAGCCTTTGAGTATTATTTCTTTTCTTATACAATTCCGGAAAATCCCATAAATGCCATAGCAAGCAGACCGGCTGTAATCAATGCGATTGGAGAACCTTTCAGGCCGTTGGGGACGTCTGCCAGTTCCAGCTGTTCCCGGATACCGGCAAAGATGGTTAAAGCCAGACCAAAGCCTAATGCGGTAGAACCGGCGAAAACTACTGATTCCAGTAAATTGAAATCTTTTTGAATAACCATAATGGCGACACCTAATACGGCACAGTTGGTCGTAATCAGGGGAAGAAAAACCCCCAGCGCCTGGTAAAGAGAAGGACTGACCTTTTTTAATATGATTTCTACCATTTGTACCAATGCAGCAATGATCAGAATAAAGGTGATCGTTTGCATAAATCCGATATGGAAAGGATCTAATACCGTTTTCTGAACAATAAATGTCACGATAGTAGCCAGTATCATAACGAAAGTAACCGCACCGGTCATTCCTAAAGCGGTGGAGACTTTCTTAGAAACACCGAGGAAAGGACAGATTCCTAAAAATTGTGCCAATACAATATTATTGACAAAAACGGCTGTGATAAAAATTAATATATATTCCATAGAACTTACAATTTAGGATTAATGTTTGGCCCGGATACGATTTACAATAGCAATCAGATAACCTAAAGCAATAAAGGCTCCCGGAGCCAATACGAAGATCAACATACCGAAATTGTCCGGATATATCGGAAAATCGAACATTTTTCCGCCTCCTAAGAATTCCCGTATGGCTCCCAGAAGGGTTAAACTGATCGTAAATCCCAGTCCCATTCCGAGTCCGTCTAACATTGAAGGAAGCACTTTGTTTTTGGAAGCAAATGCTTCGGCTCTCCCCAGAACGATACAATTTACCACGATCAATGGAATAAACAACCCCAGAGAGGCGTGTAAGGCAGGCAGATAAGCAGCCATACTTAAATCGACAATGGTTACAAAGGCTGCTATGATGACAATAAAGGAAGGTATCCGGATCTTATCGGGTATAATGTTGGCCACTAAAGCGATAACCAGGTTTGACATGGTTAATACAAAGGCGGTAGCTAATCCCATTCCCATACCATTGGTAGCAGAAGTGGTTACTCCTAAAGTAGGACACATTCCCAGCAGCAAGGCGAAAGTCGGATTCTCCCGGAACAAACCGTTGGTAAAAACTTTTAAATTATTCATAAGCGTTTGCGAATTTACGGTTTACAACATCAGTTATTATTGTTTTGCGGGGTCGTATCGGAAGCTTTTTCCTGACTGTCTTTCAGGCCGTTTGCAGCCCGGTTGATGGCATCCAGAAAGGCCCGGGAAGAGATTGTGGCCGCTGTTATAGCGTCTACCTCTCCGCCATCTTTGGAAACGACTAGGGTGTGGGTACCCGGATTTTTACCGATAACCGAACTTTGTTTTTCTACGCTTTTGACTTCAAAGCCAAAGATTCGTTCGATCAAGCTCTTCTCTTTCTGGGTCGGCTTAAACCAGGAATCCATTTTAGAGCCCAGTCCCGGAGTTTCTTTGTGTTCCAAAACGGAGTAATTGGCAATTGTTCCGTCAGGGTTGAAACCTACCATCAACCATACTGTACCTCCGAATCCATTGTTTGTATACGTTTTTACAGCTGTACCAATGATTTGACCGTCTTTCTTGGCCGGATAAAATTCAAGCAATCCTCCGTCGGGTGTTTTTTCCGTCCAGGCATCAGCCATGGGATCGTTATCGAATTTACCGGGAATCACCTCCCGTATCGCTTTTACCTGTTTGGCTTGTTGGGCTTCTTTGATCGGTTCTGCTGTCAGGGAATTCACATAAGCCACGGCTGCTGAAGAAATCAGGGTTATGATGAATAACACCAGCACCATATTTTTAAAACTTGATTCTAATTTTTTTCCCATCTTAATTCTGTTTTAGATTTCAGATTTACGATTTTTTTTGAGAAACGTAAATCGTCCCTTAAGCAAATCTTTTCGGTTTACAATATCTGTTAATTAAAGGTGTGAAGCCATTCATGATCAGGATGGCGAAAGACATTCCCTCCGGATAGGCTCCGAAATTACGGATGATCACCGTAAGCAGTCCTATTCCCACGCTGTAGATGATCATCCCTTTGACTGACATGGGGGAAGTGACGTAATCTGTCGCCATGAAGATGGCTCCTAGCATAAGTCCACCTGATAGTAACTGGTAAACCGGACTGATAAATTGTTCGGGATTGCAAAGGTGTAATATGCCGGCGAACACAAAAACAGTGACAAAAATGGTAATCGGAATATGCCAGGTAATAATTCGTCTGCCCAGCATAAACAACAGGCCTAAGAGAAGGGCAAGAGCTGACACTTCTCCAAAGGAACCCGGATTTTGTCCGACAAATAGTTCCAAAGCACTGGGTAAATCTGCTTTTGCTTTCTGCTGACTGATTTGTGCCGTTTGAATTTCCTGTTCTAGTTTGGCTTTCAGTTCTGCTATCTCGGCTGTCGTTTTAGTGCCATCGGCTACTTCTTTATCAGCTTTGGCAAGTGCAGCTTTTGCTTTGGAAATTTCTGTATTATTTTTTACAACGATTTTTAAAAGGGCAAGAGGGGTAGCCCCTGAAATGGCGTCCGCAGAATTTTCAACGGTGACGTTTACATAAGTCTGCGGTAAAGTCTGTTCTACGACTTGTGTATGGACAACCGGCCAGGTTGTCATCTGTACGGGAAAAGAAATCAGCAGAAATACCCGTCCTACAAGTGCAGGATTGAAGATATTACAGCCTAATCCCCCGAAGCTCATTTTCCCGATCCCGATAGCTGCTAAAGCTCCGATAATCATAATCCATACCGGCAGACTGGAAGGCACATTGAATGCCAATAAAACTCCTGTGATCAAAGCTGAACCGTCCCAAATGCTGGGTTGTTTCTTCAACAAATATTTTTGGATCAGAAATTCAAAAATCAAGCAGGCGATAACCGCAGTTAACGTCAGGACCAGAGCACTCAATCCAAAAAATAATATGGAGCAGATGAAGGCCGGAATCAGTGCAATCAGGACCCCGTACATATTTTTCCCGATCGAATCACCGCTATGAATATGAGGGGATGGAGAGATAACCAAATTATTCATATTTAAGTTTTTAGATTTTAAACTGTAAATGGGATTTACAACCTAAAATGTATAATTTATAATTCTTATTTTTTTCTGTTCCGGATCATCATTCCGGTTCTGGCTTTGCCCAAACGAATATAATCCAATAAAGGACGGTCGGCGGGACAGGTAAAACTACAGGAACCGCATTCAATACAATCCATAACCTTTTCTTCCTCCATACGTTCCAGCAGATTATTCTGGGATAATTTCATCAACAGATAAGGTTCCAGACCCATAGGACAAACTGACACGCATTTTGAGCAGCGGATGCAGTTCTTGCATGCTTTCCGTTCCCCTTCCTGTTCATTTATGAGCAGGATACCGCTGCTTCCTTTCATTACCGGTGAATCGATATTGAACATAGCCCGCCCCATCATGGGACCGCCACCGATAACTTTGGCTGTATCTTCAGGAATTCCACCCGCAGCTTTGATGACTTCCGATACGGGAGTTCCGATTCTGCAAAGGAAATTTCCCGGATTCTTAACTGATTTTCCCGTAACCGTTACTACACGTTCCACTAACGGTTTCCGTTTTAATACAGCTTCATATACAGCCAATGCGGTACCGACATTTTGTACGACGGCTCCTACTGCAATCGGGAGGGCACCGGAAGGAACTGCCCGCTTCGTAATAGCTTGTATAAGTTGTTTTTCACCCCCTTGAGGATATTTTACTTTTAAAGGACATATTTCAATACCATTCATCCCGGCTGCCAAACCTTGCAAATGCGTAATGGCATCCCGTTTATTGTTTTCAATACCGACAACAGCCTTTTTTACTCCTATGGCTTTCATCAGCAATTGTATGCCTATTAAAATTTCTTCTCCTCTTTCCAGCATAATCCGGTGATCGGCGGTCAGATAAGGTTCGCATTCTACACCGTTTATGATCAGGATTTCTGCTTTACTACCCGGAGGAGGAGAAAGTTTGACGTGGGTGGGAAAAGTTGCACCCCCCATACCTACGATGCCGGCTACACTTATTGCTTTGATAATGTCTTCTTTAGAAAGATCTGTATTGCGCTCCACTCTATCGGAAAGGTCCACTTCCGGAACCCATTCATCTCCGTTTACCTGGATAACAATACAGGGTTTGGGCAATCCTGCTGCATCAGGACGGCTTTCGACAGCCGTGACAGTTCCGGAAACGGAACTATGTACATTGGCAGATACGAATCCTGTAGCCTGACCGATTAATTGTCCGGCTTTTACTGCGTCTCCCTTTTTGACTACCGGACTTGCAGGAGCACCGATATGTTGTCCGAGCGGAATGATTACCTGCTCCGGTACAGGTAACTTTTGTATTTTCCCACCAGACGTTAATTTGTTCTCAGGCGGATGGATTCCACCGATTTTAAATGTCTTTAACACAGTGTATTCTTTTTAAGTTTTAAAATCCTTGTTCTGAACTATCTTTTCTTAAACTGTTTCTTTTTTTTCTCCTGATTCCGGGTTTGCCGGGACGGAAGAAACAGGTTTGGGAGCCGGCGCCGGCTTGGCATCGCTTGTAGGGGTGGCTTTCGGTACTTCAGGTGCTGCTTTGCGCGGAGGAAAATTCACTTCGTGAATAGCCCCGGTAGGACATACGGTTACACATTTCCGGCACAAACGGCATTTATTGTAATCGATATAAGCCAGATTATTTTCTACTGTAATCGCTTCAAAAGGACATTCTTTTGCACATTTCATACAGCCGATACAGGCCACTTTACAAGCTTTACGGGCAACTCCGCCTTTGTCTTTATTGACACAGGATACAAATACTCTCCTGTCCTTCGGGCCTTTGTTACGGAGTTCGATGATATTGCGCGGACAGGCTTTGACGCAGGCTCCGCAAGCTACACATTTTTCATCTGAAACTTCCGGCAGACCGGTCTGCGGGTTCATGTGGATTGCATCGAAAGGGCAAGCTGCCACACAGTCTCCGCAACCGAGACAGCCAAATGCACAGGCGGTGTCTCCTATATATAAAGAATGTTCAATTGCACAGGAACGGGCTCCATCGTAATGATTAAGCCGGGGACGGTTTTCACAACTACCGTTACACCTTACCACTGCAATTTTAGGAGCTTGTTCCACTACTTCCCTGCCTAAGGCTGCTGCAATTTTTTTCATTGTTTCCGCTCCTCCGACTGGGCACATAATGTTGTCCAGCGAATCGGCTTTCACGGCAGCTTCGGCCAGCCCCCTGCATCCCGGGTAACCACATCCCCCGCAATTTGCTCCCGGAAGAAGGCCTTCCACGACGTCAATACGCGGATCTTCTTCTACCTTAAATTTTTGTGCTACAAAGTATAATATAATAGCCGATATTATACCTATAGCACATAAAGCAATAATGGTAATAACAATTGTATTCATTTCTTATGATTTAATATAATCGTGTTTTTATATGTCCATTTATATCGGGTTAAAGTCGCTAAGCTTGTTCCGCTATCTTTACGATTGTAAATTTTATTTTTTTGCCGATGGAACGGCGAAGCAAATAGAGGAACAGATAGTAAACCACCACACCAAATAAAGCGCCGATTGCCGCAAATGTCTCATTAAATCCCAATGCCAATCCGATAGGAATACTCCCAACCAGGATTACAGAGGGAATGACATAAGCCACTATTACTGAAAATACGGCGTTTTGTATACTAGCATAAACGATCACTTTTTCGCCTACTTTTAGGTCGAAATCCGGTCGTTCCGCTGTAATCGTTTTCTGTGTATTTTCTGATACCCCGCACATGGATTTTGCATGACAACCCGCGCAGGCTGACTGACTGCTGATAACAACATCAACGGTACGGTTTGAAATGTTTTTTACAATTCCTTCGTGTCCTATTCCTGTTTTTTGAACCATAGGTATTAAAAAATACACGCGAAGATAATATAAAAAATGGAAGGGAAAAAGTAAAACGGGAAAAAAGGACCGTCAGAAAAAGAAGAGAAAATGGTTTTGAAAAAGACTTTGTCAGAACGATTTGAAGAGTCCGGTACACTGT
>JAEXFF010000017.1 GCA_023400335.1 Bacteroidota bacterium | reverse complement strand
TTTTATGAGTCAGTAGAAAATCAAACGCCTCCTTCCAGCTTGTTTCTAAAAATATTAAATTCGGAATAAGAGGTTTTTCGCTTTCTTTTACGCTATTGCCTTGTTTGATAATTTTTTGAACGGTTGGAATAAAATACAATATATTGTTTTTAATAAGACGATCTTTCAGCAAAATCTCTTGATTACATCGCGTCCGTGCACAAATCCAATTTTCTTTATTATCAAGCATTTATAATTTATAAAATCTAAATAAAGTACAAACCATTCCTACTTGTCCCCTATTTTATAAAAGACATTTATAAAGACCTTTCTACTCTTTACTTGCGATTGAATTGAATGACTTTTAAACAAAACTTCATTTTGTTATTCTTCCTCTACCAAAGAGGTACATAACAAAATTTCGTTAGGCAAAATTATAAATATATAATTTAGAATGCAAATAAATGTCAATTTAATTATTGGTTACAGGGAGTAAGCGTTGTTTTCCAATGTCTTGCAATTCTATCACTTTCAGAAGAATATAATTATTTCCATAGCTATTAAATATAATATTTAAATAAATATCTACTTTGATTTTAATTTATCATAATATAAAAAACAGTAATTATACTGCAATTTATTTTATCACTCAGAGATTCGAAAATTTAAGAGTTGAATTTTTTTAGCATTTAATATTTTCTTTTTATAAATCCTTTTTTAACAACGATAAATACACTGTAAAAGTTACAAATACGAGAAGATATAACTGTTAGGTTCTTGTAAAAACAGGTATACCTCTTTGGTAGAGGAAGGAAAATAGCAAGATAAGTTTAGAGGAAGTGTGCGATCTTCCTCTTTGGTAGAGGAAGGTAAATAACAAGATAAGTTTGAGGAAGTGTGTGATCTTCCTCTTTGGTAGAGGAAAAAATAACGAAATGAGTTTAATGAAAATTAGCGTTGTGGCGGACAATGCGTAGAAGGTTAAACAAATTTACCGACTGTTTTCAATCAAAAAAGAGAACAAAAAGTAAAATTTTTTCTATCAAGAATCTTATCGGAATGAGAGCTGAAAAAACAGAAAGATCGCATTCAGCACAATAAACTACGATCGGGATTTTTCAACTAACCTTAAAACGTTAATGAGTGATGAAATCAAAATTACTGAATAAAATTATCAACGCTAAATATTTGAGTTACTGGATTATTTTAGTTGTTGACCTTATTATTTCTGTTAGTTGTACTTTTCTAGCTTGTTTATTAGCCCGGCATTTTACGAAATTGGAAATATCCGAGGGGAATTTGTCAATTTCTAATCTGATTCACGATAAAGTATGGCAATCTACAAATTCTGAAATGTCGATTGAAGTCATACTGAAAATCATGGTATTATCCTTGATTTGCAGTGCCATCTCATTCTATATATTCAAAGCTTACCGGAATATTATCCGGCATTCTACATTAAAAGAATTGTGGAGAATAGGCTGCGCCACTTTAGGTAAGATTCTTCTGATTTATATCACCCTCTCTTTTTATCATATAGTAAGTGACAAGCAATTACTTATCGGCTCTTTATTCGATCTAATGCTTACCGGTATTTCTTTAGTAGCCGTCCGGATTGCCATGATTCTGATGTACGATATTTTAACCAGTAAGTTCTCCAAACAAAATAGCAAAATTTTAATTTACGGAATTACGGATAAAAGTGTCTCTTTGGAAACCCGTTTACGAAATAGCAGTCATTACCATATAGCCGGATTCTATGTATTCGGACAAAACTACAAATCTTATCGGCTGGCCGATCTTCCGGTATATTATTTTAATAATGAAGACGATTTTATATACATCACCAACCGCTATAATGTGGAAGGGATACTTTTCCCCAACTATATTACAGCTCAGGAAGAAAAGGAACGGTTGATCCGTTATTGTGAAAAGAATAAAATAAAAGTATTGATTGCGCCCCCTGTAGATGAAGTAAGCGGAGACAAATTAATGCGGGCGAATATACGGGAGATCCGGATAGAAGATTTGCTTGGGCGGGAAGAGATTAAGATCAATATGAATGAAATTATCGCCAACTTTAAGGACAAAACGATTCTGGTAACCGGTGCTGCCGGTTCTATTGGAAGCGAACTTTGCCGGCAATTGGCGACATTCGGGGTGAAACAGCTTGTTCTGTTCGACTCTGCGGAGACCCCTATGCATAATATCCGCCTGGAATTGGAAGAACGTTTTCCGGAAATGGAATTTGTACCTATTATCGGAGACGTCAGAATTTCTCAGCGTGTAAACATGGTGTTCGAACGCTATAAACCTCAGTTTATCTTCCATGCAGCTGCTTACAAACATGTGCCTTTAATGGAAGAGAATCCTTGTGAAGCTGTATTGGCAAATGTATATGGCACCCAAAACGTAGCTGAGCTGGCAGTACGTTACCAGGTAGAAAAAATGGTTATGATCTCTACAGACAAGGCCGTCAATCCCACAAATGTGATGGGAGCCTCCAAGCGTCTGGCGGAAATTTATGTACAAAGTTTGGGAATGGCTATCGCTAAAGGGGAGATAAAAGGAAGGACCAAGTTTGTCACTACCCGTTTTGGAAATGTGCTGGGAAGTAACGGAAGTGTTATTCCCCGTTTCAGGAAACAAATCGAAAAAGGAGGTCCGGTAACCGTTACTCATCCGGAAATTACCCGTTTTTTTATGACAATACCGGAAGCTTGCCGCTTAGTGATGGAAGCAGCTACAATGTCCAATGGAAATGAAATTTTTGTATTTGAAATGGGAGAATCTGTAAAAATTGCAGACTTGGCGAAAAGAATGATCGAACTGGCTGGTTATGAACCCGACAAAGATATTAAAATCAAATATACGGGTTTGCGTCCCGGTGAAAAACTTTATGAAGAAGTATTAAGTAATGAAGAAAACACCATTCCGACAACCCATCAAAAAATTAAAGTAGCAAAAGTACGGGAATATAAATATGCAGACATTGTGCCCGAAATGGAGCATCTGGCTTCCGTAGCCCGTCAAATTCAAGTTATGGAAACGGTACGGCTTATGAAACAAATTATACCCGAATTCAAATCGAAAAATTCCTGTTTCGAAGAACTGGATAAGCAAAAGGAAAGTGCTTTATCCCATCAGGATTATAAAGTTTGATATAAAACGATAGGATAAAAGTGATGTAAGAACAAACAATGTAAACTGAAACATGGAATTACGCTCCTCTTGGTATGCCGTTTATACAACCTCCCGCAGTGAAAAGAAAGTAAAAGCCCGCTTGGATGAAGCCAAAGTGGATAACTATTTACCATTGCGTACTGAATATAGAATGTGGAGTGACCGGAGGAAAAAAGTATCTTTTCCATTAATTCCCGGCTATATCTTTGTCCGTATTCCCATGCAGGAAACATTGAAAGTCTTAAATATACCCGGAGTCGTCACATTTCTCAAAGAAAAATCTGCCCCAGCCTCTATTCCTGACAAACAGATAGAACGTCTCCGCCTGATGGTAGAACATGCTTTCGACGAAGTGGAATTCACCACCTCCCCCGTTTCTGTAGGAGATACGATTTTAGTCAAACACGGTACCCTTCAAGGATTAGTCGGAGAACTAGTAGAAATGCGGGGCAAATACAAAATCGCCATCCGGATCGAATACTTCGGCTGTGCCCTCACCACAATCCCCCTCGGCTGGGTAGAAAAAATATAGGTGACAGGGGGACGGTTCTTTTGTCACCTCTTTCAATCAAAAAATACACAAACCTAGCCCTCCCTACTAAAAATAACCTGCAAAAAACAAGGTATCTTTAATTCCGCTGATGATAGAATCTAATATAACAAATCTTCCGGTTCAATCGGCATGTAAGGCCCGTCTTTCACTTCAAAAATTACGGTCCCGCTTACCAGCACCTCCAACGTATGCCATTGATCTTTCGGTATATGTACTCCATAATTTCCTTCTAACGGATCCAACAGAAAATCCGCTGTCCTTCCTCCCAATTCATTATAAAACATCACCCGTATCCTACCTCTTATTACCATATATGTTTCTGCTGTTTGACGGTGACGGTGAATAGGCAGAATCGTACCCGGCTCCAAGGCATTCAGTAATCGCTGTGCTTTAGCCTCCAGCGAATCGTGCAGATTGAAATTCATCCGTAAGCGCGGGCTTTCTTTCGCTTGCCCGCTTACCTTATCTAATAAAATCTTATCTATCAACATATATACTTTACCTTGTTACAACAGTTTGCAAAGTACAAAATATTAGCTTTATATCAAATCCCAATGAAATGCCGTAAAATTTTAAACTATTTTTAAAGGACATAATTATAATACATTCACCAGAAATTCTAATTATTTATTATTTCTACAAAGTTCTCTAATAAAAATTCGATTTGTACATCTGTCAAACCTGTATGTAAAGGTAATGTTACCTCATTTTTATACTGATTATAAGCATTGGGATAATCCTTAATATCAAAACCGAGAGCCTTATATCCAGACATCATAGGTAATGGTTTATAG
>JAEXFF010000007.1 GCA_023400335.1 Bacteroidota bacterium | reverse complement strand
TAATGTTACTCATTATTTGAATTATGATTGGTTATATTACTTCTTCGTTGATTTCTTTGCTGAACTTTTTTTCTACGGCAGAAGGTGTTTTTTCTTATACAATGTGGGGGATGGGAGATTTTTCCGGCCTTTCCGTTTCTCAATTACCGGCTTTCTGTCTATTGTTGTCCGGAGGACTTTTAGTGGCTGTATTATTGATAAAACCTTTAAATGCACTTCTGTTGGGAGAACGTTATGCTGAAAACTTGGGAGTAAATATAAAAAGAGTGCGGATTTTGTTGTTGGTGAGCACTGGTTTGTTGACGGCTGTGACGACAGCTTTTTGCGGTCCGATTGCATTTATTGGTTTGGCAGTTCCTCATATTGCCCGCCTTGTACTGCGGTCTTCCAATCACAAATACTTATTGCCGCTGACTTTATTGTGGGGAGCAGGAATTGCTCTTTTGTGTAATTTGATTAGCGTGCTACCGGGAGCGGCAGGAGTTCTCCCTCTCAATGCAATCACGCCTGTGTTAGGGGCTCCGGTTATTATTTATGTAATTGTTAACCAAAAGAAAATACAGTATTTTAATTGAATTCTATAAGTATTCGGGCTTATGAGGAGTGATATTGTTATACAGGCTCAGGAATTGACGATTGGTTACCGGCAGGGAAGAAAGGTGAAAAAAGTCCATGAAGGGCTTTCTTTTACACTCCGTCAAGGAGAATTAACTTGTTTGTTAGGACCCAATGGGGCCGGTAAATCTACCCTACTACGTACATTGGGGGGTACACAGTCTCCTATTGCAGGTGATATATTATTGGAAGAGCGCTCCTTAACGGCTTATACTGAAAAAGAAATTTCCCGGAAAATCGGACTGGTATTAACTGACCGAACCATGACAGGAGGATTGACTGTGTTTGATTTAGTGTCTTTGGGAAGGCATCCGCATACCGGTTTTTTCGGACGTTTACAGAAAAAAGATAAGGATATTATATGTCAGGCTATGGAAGCTGTGGGAGTTGCTGCTAAAGCTGAAAGTTATGTTGCGGAACTTTCCGACGGGGAACGACAAAAGGTGATGATTGCAAAAGCATTGGCGCAGGAATGCCCTTTCCTGCTGTTGGATGAACCGACAGCATTTTTGGATGTGGTAAGCCGGATTGAAATTATGGATTTATTACACGATTTAGCTGTAAAAAAAGGAAAAACCGTACTTCTGTCTACACATGATTTGGAACAGGCTTTATTGTTAGGGGATCGGCTTTGGTTGTTAGCCCGGGAGAAGGGATTCGTATGCGGAACTCCTGAGGATTTGGTTTTTTCGGGAGCCATCAATCGCTTCTTTGCCCGTAATGAAATTGTATTTGACCGGGGAAAAGGAAATTTTCGTCCGCAAATGCAGAAGGGAAAGGAAATTACGGTAAAAGCAAAAGGTGAACTGTTTTTCTGGACATTAAACGCTTTGGCTAGAAATGGTTTTCAGATAGAAGAAAATGCCGGCTTGATTCTTGAAGTACTCTCTCCTTATGATTTCCGTTTAAAAGAAAAAAATAATAGTATAAATGTTTTTACATCCTTTGAAAATTTAATTGCTTATTTGAAATAGTACAGATTCTCTTGTACAGTCAATTTAAGTAGATTTTTTCAATAAGAGTAAATAGTGAGGTGTAAAAGCGAATATCTTCCCGTTTTTTAATTCTAATTTTTAACAAATCGTTATATTTGGACTCTTCTTTGTGTATAATGCGCTTAAAAGATTTTTTATATGAAAAATTTAATTTTTTTATTTCTGTTAATTTTATTGGGGAGTTGCACGGGTCCGGAGGTATTTGTTCCTGTAGAGGTTTCAAAAACGGTGGCTCCCGTATTTATTGGTAAAACGGAAAATCCGTTGCTTCATATAGAGGTATATAATCGTACGGAAAGGGAAATAGAGTTGGCTAAGTTTGTTTTGTCGGGAGAAGGGACGAGTAATCCGGAAGCAGTTGAAAAAGTAAATATTTTTTTTACCGGTCTGTCTGAAAAGTTCAGTCCCTCTGTGTCGTTTGGTCGTACACAATACCGTATTTCCGGTCTTGAATTTGAAGGGCGGCAAATACTCCGGCCGGGGAAAAATCATTTCTGGGTGTCCGTACAATTATCGGATCAGGCAAAACTGACGGACAAAATAAATATACAGTGTACCGAAGTTTCAGTGGCGGGAGCTCAGGCAAAAATAAATATTTCTTCTCCTTTATTTCCTTCGGCTGTGGGGTATGCCGTTCGTAAAAGGGGAGACGACGGTGTACATACTTACCGTATTCCGGGACTTGTATGTACTCCTAAAGGGACGTTGATAGCTGTTTATGATATGCGCCATAATAATTCTCTGGATTTGCAAGAAGACATTGATGTCGGCATCAGCCGTAGTCTGGATGGGGGACAAACCTGGCTTCCCATGCAAAAGGCATTGGACATGGGGCAGTGGGGGGGCAAATCCGGGCTGGAAAATGGAGTGGGTGACCCGGCTATATTGGTGGACCCTCAGACCGGACGTATATGGATTGCAGCTTTATGGTTGCACGGAAAACCCGGGAAAAGGGCTTGGTGGGCTTCACAACCCGGTATGAGTCCCGAGAAAACCGGTCAATTGGTAATGACCTATAGTGATGACGAAGGGGAAACTTGGGCAGAACCGGTGAATATTACTTCTCAGGTAAAAAAAACGGAATGGTATTTGTGTTTTAACGGACCAGGTATGGGAATTACAACTAAAGAAGGGGTATTGGTTTTTGCAGCCCAGTTTAAGGATAAAGATCAGATTCCGCATTCCACGATTCTTTACAGCAAGGATAAAGGGAAGAGTTGGCATCTGGGGACAGGGGCCCGCAGTAAAACGACGGAAGCCCAGGTTGTGGAATTAAATGACGGAAGTCTGATGCTGAATATGCGGGATGACCGCGGAGGCTCCCGGGCTGTTGCGGTCACAAAAGATTGGGGAAAGACTTGGGAAGAGCATAGTTCTTCGCGTTCTGCTTTGCCGGAACCTGTTTGCCAGGCCAGTTTAATTCGGATTCGATTCCAGGACGGACGACAAGGACTGGCCTTTTTTAATCCTGCGGATACCCTTAATCGCATACATTCAACGTTAAAACTGAGTTTTGACGAAGGGCGAACCTGGCCTGAGAAATACCAGAAACTTATTTATGAACCAGGGAGTTTTGGTTATTCCTGTCTGACACAAATTTCTTCCGGCCGGTTGGGGGTTCTTTATGAAGGGGCAGGAGATTTGTATTTTCAACAATTGGATTTGGAAGAAATCTTGTCTGGGAAACACTGATTTTGAAGGGATCAGAAAATTTATTCCTCATCAGGGATTCGGTTTTCTGATCTTATGGGGCATTTCCATCGGAATCTCCATCGATAATTCCATAAATCCTTGATATTCTCCCTCTTGATACCAAGGTGTCTGGTAAATCAGTTTTTTTATCCCGTTTTTTTCAATGGTATAAACATTTGTACGGGGATTTACAAGCATGTCAGCTAATAATGAATGGGCAGGTTCGGGATGACAATCCAGTACATTTTTGCCTATTATTTCTTCTTGTCCCGGTTTCATAAATGTTTTCCGGGATTTATCATTCATATCGATAATTTTTCCTTCTTTATCGCATACGGTAACGGCTACATTAATCTCCTTGAAATAGTTCATATTTTTAAAAATTTGTAAAATCACCTATTCGTTAAATACAGATGCATCCGGCGTTTTATTTCCTAGGACATACAAACTTAAAATATTTCGTCCGCTTCGCCAAAAAAACAGTTGGTTTAATACCTTTGAATCTTCAATCGTTCGGATGCTTAAGTACTTTCTCCTGGAAAAAAAGTATGCGCCGGAAACGAATCAACTAAACGGATATTCCGCATGTATCTTTCTTCATCCGCGGAACAGTCAGACGGGCATTCTTCAGACAGTCCTTGATCATTTGAATCTTTTGTACAATTATACATTTTTACGTTTATCCATTGACATCTTTTTGAAGTATAAATTTTCTTTTTCTTTTTATATTTTTGTAATGAAATTTTGCAGCTTTCAAAAAAAGGCCTATCTTTGCAACGCTTTTTGAGAAAAATTCCTCAGTAGCTCAGTTGGTTAGAGCGGCGGACTGTTAATCCGTAGGTCGTAGGTTCAAGTCCTACCTGA
Organism: Bacteroidota bacterium; assembly: GCA_023400335.1. Classification (GTDB taxonomy): domain Bacteria; phylum Bacteroidota; class Bacteroidia; order Bacteroidales; family Marinifilaceae; genus Culturomica. The sequence goes on along the minus strand of JAEXFF010000007.1, from coordinate 566 downwards.
GGAGCTGATTGTAAAAGCCACCTGCTAAAGGTGGTTTTTTCATTTTAAGCAAGGTCTGAAAAGTTCTGTGCCTTTTTTTGTGTTCCGGGAAATTCATTTATGTATAAAAAAACGGATGTGTTCCGATAGAGTTCGAATAAATTTGATACTGTACAGGTTTATACTATATTTGTGGAAGATAAATCTTTAATTTCGATTCCATGAGAAATATCAATAAGATAGCCTTTATTATTTCCTTGATTGTTTTAATTGTTGCCTTTAGTGTCCTGTCGATGACTGCTATGCCAAAGGAATTCCGGTATACCTGGACCGGTTTAAATCCCTGGAATGGAGTTGAAGGACTGGCATTTACGGTACGTTATTTTTTACATACCGGTGTTGCGGTGACCTATATCATTACGATTGCTTTGATATTTCTGATTTGGTGGCGTCTTTATGCGATATTTCACCGGATTTGGCATTGATTATTTGTCCGGAATGTTCAATTTCCGATAACCGATATTTTGTATAAATTTGCCTATTCAAAGTAAAGAGCGATGCTCTTTTAATACCGGAAGGGTTTATAG
>JAEXFF010000003.1 GCA_023400335.1 Bacteroidota bacterium | reverse complement strand
GAAACCAATTCATACAGTCACATTAAGTGATTATTATATTTGTAAATATGAAGTAAGTCAGCAGGAATGGGAAGTTGTGATGGGTAACAATCCTTCTCATTTTCAGGGTAAGGATTTGCCGGTAGAGCAAGTAAGTTGGGAAGATTGTCAGGCATTTATACAAAAATTAAATACCTTGACGGGTTTGGATTTTAAATTACCGACAGAAGCTCAGTGGGAATATGCAGCCCGTGGTGGGAGTAAAAGTCAGGGTAATAAATATTCGGGGAGTAATACTTTGTCGGAAGTAGGGTGGTTTTGGGAAAATAGTGGAGAGGAAATATTGGGAGGAGAATGGGAAGTTAAAAAGGTTACTAAAAATAATTGTTGTACTCACCCTGTAGGACAAAAGAGGCCGAATGAATTGGGATTATATGATATGAGCGGAAATGTTTATGAATGGTGTTCGGATCGGTACGGGAAATATAGAGGGAAGTCTCAGACAGACCCTATAGGTCCGGGGAGCGGTTCTTCCCGGGTGTATCGGAGTGGTGGCTGGGGCGACGCTGCTGGCAATGGCCGTGTGTCGCGCCGTGGCCTCAGAGGCCCGGGCTTCCGTTACTCCGATCTCGGTTTGCGGTTAGTTTTTTAGTTCTAAAACCATTGGTTCTTAAAATCGAGCTTAAAAGAGGGGAAAGTCTTTTGAGTAGTCTCCTGCAAAAGAGGGTGGATGCTAGGGGCAAAAAGTAGAAATGAGAATAGATTAATATATGAAGACTTTGTTTTTTGTTTTGTTGCTGTTAATACCGGGTTTATTGGAGGCCCAGCAGCTTTCGGTAAAGTCCTTTCAGAGGCTGGAGAACGATCTTTCAGCCCGTGGGAGTGAAGGCCGTATGGATCAGAACGGGGATAAATGTGCGATAATCAAAATAGTAACGACAGAAACAGGTTTTGATTTTGATCCCGATGCTTTAGGGAGTATGGGAAGTATTCAAAAGAAAGGAGAGATCTGGCTGTATGTACCCTATGGAGCAAGGCGTTTGACGATTCGTCATGCTCAGCTGGGAGTATTGCGGAATTATGCTTATCCGGAACGTATCGAAAAGGCTTGTGTATATGAATTGGTGCTGACAACAGGGCAGGTAAAGACGGTGGTGGAAGAAGAGCTAGGCGGACAGTGGTTGGTGATCCTGACGGAACCGCAGGATGCAATGGTATATATAGACGAAATTTACGAAGTCGGGGAGGCTGGACGGGTACAAAAGTTTTTGCCTTTGGGGCGTCATACCTATCGGGTGGATTGTGCTTTGTATCATCCGGAAGCGGGGCAGGTGGAACTTTCTTCCGGGCAGAAAGCTGAGTTATCGGTTGCATTGCGGCCGGCTTTTGGATATGTGGAAGTGAGTTCAGAACCGGAAACCGGAGCCCGGGTCCTGATCGATGGGGAAGAAGTTGGACAGACTCCTTACCGGAGCGAACGGCTAAAGAGCGGAGAACATCTGGTGGAAGTAGTAAAGCCCCGGTACGCCCCGGTACGGCAGAAAATAACCGTAATGGATGGAGAAACCCAGGCGGTTCATCTGAAAATGCCGGCTAATTTTGGAACATTGGCCGTTACGGGCGATAAAGAAGCTGAAATCTGGATCAATGACGAAAAGAAAGGACAGGGAGAGTGGACGGACCGGTTGAATGCCGGGATGTATGTGGTGGAGGCCCGTCGTCCTTCCCATCGGTCTGTCCGTCAGTCGGTAGAAATAAAAACCGGGGAGACACTTTCGTTGAATATCGGTTCTCCTGAACCGATTTATGGTACTTTAAACATAAACAGTAGCCCGGGAGGAGCAGATATTGTGTTGAATGGAAAAGTCTGCGGGACGACTCCCCAAATCATACGGAACGTATTGATTGGTGAGAATAAGGTGCAACTGACAAAGCCTGGGTATGAGCAAATGACGCAGCTTTGTACGATAGAAGAGGGAAAAATATTGTCCCTCAACTGGACATTGTCGCCGGAGAGTACAAAAATTTGGAAAGAAACAGACATCGATTTTTCCGGTCTTCCTTCGTATAAATCCGGAACCAAACCTTTAATCGTAGGGCAACAAGCTTATGTATTATTCGTTGACCGGGAGCGTTCTTCTGGTTATACGAAATCTGTTTTTGCCAAGGATGAAGCTCAGAGCCGTATTTCCGGAAGAACGATAAATAAATATTATCACTTTAAAGCGCATAAGGAGATATTATCTGTAAAGGGATTTTATAAGTACGATTTTCCTTCGGGAAAATGGATTTCTGCTGCCCGGCCCCCTTATCCGGTCCGTACGGTAGAGGTATCGGAAAACATAAAATACCCCTTAGATGAAAGTCAGATAAACTGGGGATTAGCGGCTGCCGGAAATTCTGTTTTTACTTTAGAGCAGGATTTTATCTATCTGCCGGAAAAGGATAAATGGGAGGCGGTACCGGTTCGCCTGAGGTGGGCTACGGCTTACCTGTTTCAGGATAAGATTGTTCTTTCATCTGTAAAAAATGATGCCTATACACTGACTGTCTACAATCCGGCGGAGAACCGTTCGGATTTATTGGTAAATGTCCCCTGCAAAAAAGGATATTTTTCCACTTTATCTGTATATGAAGGGAAAATATACTTTGTTGTCGGTCCTGTGAATAAGAAAAAGGTAAAAACAGCCCAGGTGTATTCAATCAATCTCCGAGAGAGGAAAGCGGAGCAGATCCCGGAAGCAGATGTTTTCCTGTACGAAAAATTACTGGAATCTCCTGCCGACCGTTATAAATTAGAGTTTAAAACAAGTAAAATATGAAATTGACTGGCATGAAATTTTTATTATTCATTGTGTTGTTGATGGGAGTCTCTTTGGCAGAAGCCCAGCAAATTTCGGTTAAATCTTTCCGCAAACTGGAAAATGATGTGTCGGCCCGCACCGAGAAACGTATGGATCAGAATGGGGATGCGTGTGCCATCATTAAAGTGGTAGCACCGGAACAGGGATTTTATTTTGACGGAGACGGCAATGGGATTGTGGCTGTGGAACGGAAGATCGGAGAATATTGGGTATATGTGCCTTATGGTTCCCGTTATCTGACCGTTAAGCACGACAAGTTGGGAATACTCCGGGCCTATGCTTACGATGTACGCATAGATAAAGCTTGCGTGTACGAAATGGTTTTGACGACCGGCAAAATAGTGACAACGGTAGAAAATGCAATAACAGAGCAGTGGCTGGTCATTCATGTGGAACCCAAAGAAGCTATGGTTTATATCGACGATGTGTATGAAGCTGCAACGGAAGGGGTGGTACAAAAATATATGAAGTACGGGCAATATCATTACCGGGTCACCGCTCCCCTGTACCAGACAGAAGCGGGAACAGTTGAAGTGAAGGCGGACAAAAAAGCGGAATTGACGGTACAGTTGAAACCGGCTTTTGGTTATCTGAATATCACCTCTCAACCCGAGGCAGGAGCAAGGGTGTGGATAGATGAAGAAGAAGTAGGAGTAACTCCTTTTAAAAGCGGACGTTTGAAGGAAGGAAAGCACCTGCTGAAGGTCTCCAAAAACTTTTTTCATCCGGTAGAAAAAGAGGTGAATTTAAGTGCCGGGGCAACAGAAAGTATACCTTTTGTGATGCAGGCAGCGTATGGATTTATACAAGTCAATTCACAACCGGAAACGGGAGCGGATGTTTATATTGATGGGGTAAAGGTAGGGAAGACTCCTTTTAAAAGTGAACGTTTGAAAAGCGGGGAGTACCGGGTACAGGTCGTTTGTTCGATGTATCAGCCGGTAGAACAGCTGGTGACAGTAGCCGATAATCAGACGGCAATGGTGGAGGCAGGGCTCTCGGCTAATTTTGCTTCGGTTACCGTTATGACGGATCCCGATGCGGAATTGTGGGTCAATAACGAACTGAAAGGGAAAGGAAAATGGAGCGGACGGCTGAGCGGAGGGGTATGTGTGATGGAGGCCCGCAGGCCTTCTCACCGGACGGTACGGAAATCTCTGGAATTACAAGCCGGTGAGACGAAAACGGTTACCCTGGAAGCTCCTCAGCCGATATACGGCGCTTTGAATATCAGTTCTACTCCGGCCGGAGCGGAAATCCGTATCAATGGGAAAGTGTGCGGGAATACGCCTATGGTACTTCCGAAAGTGTTGGTAGGAGAATGCCGGGTCGAAATAGGGAAGGAGGGATATAATTCTTATGTCGGGAAACTGAATATTACAGAAGGAAAGATGGAAGAAGTGAAAGCGGAGTTGGAAATTTTCCGTTTTACGGCTGCAGAATTGAATGCCAAAGGAGATTCTGCTGTTCTTTTGAAAAAATACAACGAAGCTGCCGATTTTTATCGTCAGGCTTGTGAGAGAGGAGACGGAAGGGGGTATTATAATCTGGCACTAATGTATAAAAACGGTTGGGGGGTCGGAAGAGATACGGCTCAGGCAAAGTTACTTTTTAAGCGGGCTTTGGATGCCGGGGATGAAAATGCATGGCGGGCGAATGGAATATTGTTTCAACGGGGACAATGGGTGAAAAAGGGAGCTCTTCCTTTCTCTGCCGGCTATGGGGGAATCAACTTTGTCTTCGGGAAAAAAATATATGTAGGAGGCAGGTATGGTACTAGTTTCTGGGAGTATGATACGGAGCAGGATAAGTGGTCTCAAAAAGGGAAATTGCCTCAGGAGATTTATGCTCCGGTATTTTTCGTTATCGGAAACCGGGGATATATGGGAGCAGCATCGGGTTATAAAGGTTCCCGGAAATTCTGGGAATATAATCCGGAAACGGATACCTGGACTGCCAAACGGGATTTTAAGGGAAATATCAGTTATAATACCTATGGATTTGCTTATCAGGGAAAGGGTTATGTGGGAGAAAAGAAAAAAGATAAATGGTGGGAATACGATCCGCAAACCGACCAGTGGACAGAAAAAGGAGAAGAGCCGGGAGGTTATTATGGATTTTCCAATGGAGAAAAAGCTTATATTTTGAATCGGAACTACCTTTATGAGTGCGATCCGGTTGCCATAAAGAATACGGTTTTGCCGGATTATCCGGGAGCTACGACTAATTTATCCGGCTGTGCCACGCCTCTTTATTTGTATCTTTCCGGTTATATTACCGGAAAAAGCAGGTCGTTTTATAGTTTTGACCTGAATACGAAACAATGGCAGGCGCTTCCCCAGGCTGAGTTCCAGAAATCCGCTTGTATTTGTGCCGGAAGCGGGAATAAGTTATATGTTTTTGACGGAGGAAAGGAACAATATACCTGGGAATATGATCCTTCGGAAATTTTGTTGCTGGAAAATACCGGAAGCCGTACGGTAAAAACTTCGACGGACCAGCAGACAACGGGACAAGGCCGGAAGAAGGTAAGTTCCGGCTCTGTCAATACGACAACTGCAACGAGCGGAAACAAAACTTATAAAATAGGAGATATCTATGAAGTAGGAGGTATGAAAGGAATGGTCTATCGGGTAGAGGGCGGAGGACAACACGGATGGGCCATCTCATTGAACCGGGTGTCTGATATTTCCTGGGGCGGGGCAAAACAGTGGTGTGAAGGAAAAGGCTGGCGTTTACCTACTTTGGAGGAAATTAAATTCCTGTATTCAATAAAAAATGCCATCAATACTTTGTTTTCCCATAGAGGAGGTTCCCCTTTAAATAATATATACTGGACTTCTACGGCTTATGGCGGAGGATTGATATACACCTGTAGTTTTTATACCGGAGTATGTAATGGTGGAAATAAAGACAGTAAACGGGCTGTTTTTGCCGTTTATAAATTTTAAAAGAATGTGATGAAATTTATTGTATTGCTTTTGTTCTTTCTTTCTGCAGGGATTGTACAGGCCCAACAGATTTCAGTCCAGTCTTTCCGGAAGCTGGAGACCGACTTATCGGCCCGGGGAAGCGAAGGACGTACGGATCAGAATGGGGACCGCTGTGCAATTATCAAAATTGTCACTACAGAAACCGGATTTGATTTTGACCCGGATGCCTTGGGAAGTATGGGAAGTGTTCAGAAAAAGGGGGAAATCTGGTTGTATGTACCTTATGGAGCAAGACGATTGACGATACGGCACGCCCGCTTGGGGGTTTTGCGGGATTATCTTTATCCGGAACGGATTGAGAAAGCCTGCGTTTATGAGATGGTACTGACAACGGGCATAGTGGAAACAATAGTACATGAAACGGTACAGAGCCAGTATTTAGTGGTAAAGACGGAACCGGAAGAATCTTTGATATATGTAGATGATGTGTACGTGGGAAGCGGACAGGAGGGGATACATAAATTATTATCTTTGGGTAAACATACTTACCGCATAGAATCACCCCTGTACCATCCGGAAGCCGGGACGGTAGAGCTGTCGGCAGAAGGAAAGTCTGAGCTTCACATTAAGCTGCGCCCGGCTTTCGGGTTTATCCGGGTGGTAACGGAACCGGAAAGCGGAGCTCAGGTGATATTGGATGAGGAATTGACAACGGGAATAACGCCTTGTATAACCGAAAAGGTTAAAAGTGGTTCCCATCGGATAAGAGTGATAAAATCCATGTATCAGCCTGTAGAACAAGAAGTAAGTGTTGAGGACGGAAAGACAGTTCTGGTGCAGCTTTCCCTTGTTCCCAATTTTGCCGAACTTTCTTTGATTGGAGAAGCAGGAGCAGATATATGGATAAATGGAGAAAAGAAAGGGACAGGAAGCTGGAAAGGGCGGGTAAATGCCGGATTATGCAGTATCGAACAACGGAAGCCGTCCTGCCGTACCCAGCAGAAAGAGATCGAATTGGAGGCCGGACAGCAGTTGACGCTGAAACTGGATCCCTTAGTCCGGATATACGGTATACTGGATATCAGCAGTAAACCGTCAGGAGCTGGTATTTATATTGACGGAGAATTTTTTGGAACAACTCCCGATAAGATTCAAAAAATAGGGACGGGTGAACATAAAATCCGGCTGGTTCTGGAAAATTATCAGGAGGGAGAAGAGACGGTGGTAATACAGGAAGGGAAAGTTTGCTCTGTTCAGGTGGTTTTGGAGAAAGGTCTTTCACCGGACCGGATAACTGCCCGGGGAGAGGCTTTGTATGAGTCAGGAAAATACCGGGAAGCCTATATTTGGTTTCAGAGGGCTGCAACAGCAGGTGATATGGTCGCTCAGAATTGGATGGGAGTGATGCTGGAAAGGGGTGAAGGCGTCCGTCAAAGTGCGGTACAGGCAGCAAATTGGTACAGAAGGGCAGCTTTTCAGGGAGATGCAAATGCCAGGTATAATTTAGGGCGTTTGTATGAGGAAGGAAAGGGAGTAGAAAAAGATCCGGTTCAGGCAGAACAATGGTATGAAAAGGCAGCCCGGCAGGGACATGAAAAGGCTGTCGCAGCTTTAAAACAAAGAAGAGGAGAAAGGGATTGTTTTGTTTGCGGAACAGTCTTTACAGATCCCCGGGACGGACAGCGGTATGCTACCGTACAGATCGGAAATCAATGCTGGATGGCCCAGAACCTGAATGTCGGACAATGGGTGAAAAGTTTTGACGGACAAACACACCGCAAAGCAGGCATACAGAAATTCGCCTATGACGACCGTCAGTCCAATAATGCGGTTTACGGCGGTTTGTACACTTGGTGGGAAACGATGTTCGGAGAGAATACAGATGGTATTAAATATGTAGAAGACAGTAGAACTATGGTTCAGGGGATTTGTCCGGACGGATGGCATATTCCCGGCGACGCGGAGTGGAGGATGCTGGCGAGCGAAGCTGACCGGTTGGGTACGTTTACAGAAAAGATGTCTGCAGGAGGATACCGCTCCCGGAAAGGAGAATTTTTCCAGGCGGGAATTTTCGGGTATTGGTGGTCGTCTGCTTTGGGGAATAATAATGAGGCTTGCGGAATGCTGCTGGACCTCTCCTCTGAAAAATGGAAGATAGAGAGCTGGGAAAAAGAACGTGCCTTTAGTGTACGTTGTGTCCGGAATTGATTGGCGGGTTACGGGGGAGGACATTGGAAATAAACTTTTAAAATAAACACATAGCGGATTTGTAAATTTGAGCAAAGCGTAGCGAATTAGCTGAAACAGCGTTCGTTACGCTTTGTTTTTCTATTGGGCAGAGCCAACGAAATGCCACCTCGAAGCCAAACGGTGCAGAAGTTCAGTTACCACCTCATTACCCCCGTAACGGGTACGGATTTCTTGCTAAATGGTTCTTTTTCTGCGATTTGCGTAATTCTACATAGCTGTCGGTAACTCACTATAAACTAATTTTGTAACCCAAAAAAGGAGTGAGTTATGCGAAGTACATTCAAGGTCTTATTTTACGTGAAGAAAGGCAGCGAGAAGCCCAACGGCAACCTACCTTTGATGTGCCGCCTTACGGTGGACGGAGAGATTAAACAGTTCAGTTGCAAGATGGACGTTCCCCTGCGGTTGTGGGACGTGAAGA
>JAEXFF010000369.1 GCA_023400335.1 Bacteroidota bacterium | reverse complement strand
CTCCGATAGAGGCCGGATTAGGATGGATTACTAAATTTGTACCGGGAAATGATTTCGTAAACCGGGCTTTCCATGAAAAATTGAAAGAAGAGAAACCGGGTAGGTATTTAAAGGGTTTTCAGGTGTTGGATAAAGGTATTGCCCGTCAGGATTATCCGATTGAAGATGCAGAAGGAAATCAGATCGGAGTCGTTTGTTCAGGTACCGTTTCTCCTTTAACCGGTAAATCAATCGGTACCGGATATGTGAAAAGCGGTTTCCATAAATTGGATACGGAAATTTATATCCGGGTTCGAAATAAAGCGTTGAAGGCAAAAATTGTAAAAATGCCGTTTTTTTAAATGACGAAGATTACAGAGACGATCCATTCGTTTGGTGAAAATAAAAATACTAAAGCATTTTTTTAGTTCTAATTAAAATTTTAAAGAAAAAGCGAATAATTATCTATAAAAATAATGTTTTTAAAGATAAAGATTGCATATTTGTAACGTTTTCGCTGGAAAGTTTATTCATGGTTTTACTTAAATATTAATCGATATGAGAAAACATATTTTTAATGCCGGGCCATGTAAATTGCCCGATTCTACGTTGAAAAATACGGCTGCTGCTGTATTGGAATTCGGTAATACCGGTCAGTCTATCATGGAAGTATCTCACCGTTCTGCTGATTTTCAGGCAGTGTATGATGAGGCTGTTGCTTTATTCAAAGAAGTATTGAATATCCCGGAAGGATATCACGTACTTTTCTTAGGAGGTGGTGCTAGTATGCAATTCTGTATGATTCCGTTTAACTTTCTGAAAACGAAAGCTGCTTACGTAAATACGGGTACCTGGTCTACAGCTGCTATTAAAGAAGCCAAGTTATGGGGAGAAGTACAGATTGTAGCTTCTTCTGAAGCTGACGGATTTACATATTATCCGGAGTTCACCATCCCTTCAGATGTCGATTATATGCACATCACTTCTAATAATACCATCCGTGGTACTGAAATTTTCAAAGATCCCGATTCTCCTGTGCCCTTATTGGCTGACATGTCATCGGATATCTGCAGCCGTCCGGTAGATGTTTCTAAATATGCTATGATTTATGGCGGATGTCAGAAAAACATCGGACCTGCCGGCGTTACTTTTGTGATCATTAAGGATGAATTCCTGAAACATGTAGTAGCTGACAGACCCATCCCGACCATGTTGAAATATCAGACCCATGTGGACAAAGATTCTATGTATAATACTCCTCCTTGTATTAATATCTTCGGAGTAAAAGAAACATTGAAATGGATAAAAGAAATGGGTGGTGTGAAAGTTATGGAAGAACGGGCTATCGAAAGAGCCAACGCTATTTACAACGAATTGGAAAACAGTAAGATGTTCCGTCCGGTTGTGAAAGAAGGTTCCCGTTCCCGTATGAATATCCCATTCTTACTGAGAGAAGGATATGAATCTTTGGAAAAAGAATTCCTGGATTTCTGTAAGCAAAAGAATATTGTAGGCGTGAAGGGCCATCGCTCTGTAGGCGGTTTCCGCGCTTCTACTTATAATGCTTGTACAATGGATGATGTGAACGCTTTGATTTCTGCTATGAGGGAATTCGAAGCTGCTCATAAATAAAAAAATGGTGTACGATTTTTGATTTACGGTTCTTTTTCGGAATCGTAAATCATCAATCGTATTTTTTTGCTGTTTTCCATTTTTGAATGTATAATTAAAATGTAAAACGTCCGTAGGGCGGACGTAAACTTTAAAATAATAAAGGTATGGCAACAAAAGTATTAATTGCAACAGATAAACCTTTCGCTCCGGTGGCTGTGAACGGTATCCGTGAAATCGTTGAAGCACAGGGATATGAACTTGTGTTATTGGAAAAATATACTTCTCCGGCAGAATTAATCGCTGCTGTAGCTGACGTTGATGCTATGATCATTCGTTCCGATAAAGCGACGAAAGAAGTGATCGATGCTGCTAAAAAATTGAAAGTAATCGTTCGTGCCGGTGCCGGATACGATAACATCGACTTGGCTGCTTGTACCGCTCACAATGTAGTCGCTATGAACACTCCGGGACAAAACTCAAATGCTGTGGCTGAATTGGCTTTCGGTATGATGGTTTATATGGCCCGTAATTTCTATAACGGAAAATCAGGTCATGAACTGAAAGGAAAGAAAATCGGTGTTCATGCTTATGGAAATGTAGGCCAGAATGTAGGACGTGTAGCTCATGGATTTGGTATGGAAGTATATGCTTACGATCCTTTTATGACAGATGAGCAAATCAAAGCTGCCGGTGCAACTCCATTGCATTCGGCTGAAGAAATGTATGAAATGTGTGATTATGTTTCTTTACATATCCCGGCTACAGACAAGACCAGAAAATCGATTAATTACGATTTATTGAACCGTATGCCGAAAGGTGCTGTGCTGGTGAATACGGCCCGTAAAGAAGTAATTGATGAAGAAGGTATTATAAAATTGATGGCTGATCGTCCGGATTTCAAATACATTTCCGATATTGCTCCGGATAATGCTGCCGAATTTGCTCAGTTTGAAGGACGTTACTTCTTTACTCCGAAAAAAATGGGAGCTCAGACAGAAGAGGCAAATGTTAATGCCGGACTTGCTGCAGCCCGTCAAATTGTTGCATTCCTGGAACACGGAGATGCTAAATTTAAAGTGAATAAGTAATTCCAATAAAACATGAAACACGGTTGGAAGTTTAGAAAACGATATTTTATGATTCTTTATGCCGCAGGGCTTTTACTCTTCTCTGTGAGCAGTATGCTACGCCATGAATTATCGGATTTCCAATTAGGGTTTTGTGAAGGAATAGCGATAGTGCTTATATTGTCTGGATTTGTGACTGTGGGCATTTGTTTAGTGAAAAAGGAAAATCCTTTCCGTTTATAGCACGACATTTAATAGTCCGTAGGAAGTTTTTCTTATGGACTATTTTAATTAACAATATAAAACACCTGAATATTATGGCTATTGTAAAACCATTTAAAGGCTTACGTACACCTAACCAGGAAGTTTGCGAAGAATTAGCATGTCTTCCTTACGACGTGATGAATTCGGAAGAGGCAGCCCAGATGGCTGGCGGAAAACCGAAATCATTGTTACATGTAACCCGTGCAGAGATTGATTGCCCTTCCGGAACAGATATACATTCTGAAGCGGTATATCATAAGAGTGTGGAAAATTTCAAAATGTTCCAGGAAAAAGGTTGGCTGGTACAGGATGAAGAACCGAAATTCTATATTTATGCCCAGACGATGGACGGTAGAACACAATATGGAATTGTCGGTTGTGCAGCCTGCGAGGATTATATGACCGGGATTATTAAACCGCCCTAATTAACACGGCCGGATAAGGAAGAAGATCGTATGGTGCTGACCCGTTATGTAAATGCGAACCTTGAACCGGTATTCTTTTCTTACCGGGCAGTGCCTGAAATAGACGCTATTGTTGAAGATATTGTAAAAAATCAGAAAGCTGATTATGATTTCGTAGCAGAAGACGGTTTCGGACATCATTTCTGGGCCATTAATTGTCCGGAAACCAATAAACGGCTGGAAGAATTGTTTGCTACAAAAGTGCCTTATACCTATGTAGCTGACGGACACCATCGTACTGCTGCTGCTGCCCGTATCGGTGCAGAATATAAAGCTAAAAATCCCAGTCATACCGGGAAGGAAGAATACAATTTCTTTATGGCTGTACATTTCCCCGATAACCAATTGAATATTATCGATTATAACCGGGTTGTAAAAGATTTGAACGGTTTGACCGAAGAACAGTTGCTGGAGAAATTGAAAAAGAATTTTGAAGTAGAATGTAAAGGTACTGAAATTTATCATCCGGCTAAATTGCACGAATTCAGTATGTATCTGGGGGGCAAATGGTATAAACTGACTGCTAAGCCAGGAAGTTATGACGACAATGATCCCATTGGAGTACTGGATGTAACGGTACTTTCGAAACATGTTTTGGCTGATATTCTGGATATCCAGGATTTGAGGACTTCTAAACGGATTGATTTCGTCGGAGGAATCCGGGGATTGGAAGAATTGAAGAGAAGAGTGGATAACGGAGAGATGAAAGTGGCGTTTGCCCTCTATCCGGTATCTATGCAACAACTGCTGAATATAGCAGATTCGGGGAATATTATGCCGCCAAAGACGACATGGTTTGAACCGAAATTGCGTTCAGGACTTGTTATTCACAAGATTGATTAATGGAAAAGCCGCTTTAGAGCGGCTTTTTCTATAAAGTGAAAATAATTAAGGCTAAATGATAATGAAAAATATCGGATTTGTAAATTTTCTCTTTTCCGCTCGCTTTTCCCGCCTTATGTGTACTTTGTGTTTTTTGGGACTTTGCAGCCTGAAGGGACAGGAGGTAAAGGCACAGGTGACCCAAGCCGATTATAGGCGGATTGATACGTTGGGGAACCGGAATTTACAGGTATATCATGCCGTAAATCAGCCGGTGTGGATCGGTAAGACCCATTATTTCTGGTATCTGGATCACGGACGGGACAAAGACGTATTTTGGATGGTCAATGCGGAAAATGGAGAACGGGAAGAAGCATTTCAGGCAGAGAAACTGGCTGCCGCTTTAAGCCGTGTAGCGGGTCGGAAGATCGAAGCCCGGAAATTGCCTTTTCGGAGTCTGGATTACGATACAGACCGGAAAGGATTTGAATTTGAATGGAATAACCGGAAATGGCATTATTCAGTAAAACATAATAAGCTGACCAGAAGGGATACAATAGTGGTGAGCCGGATGCCGTGGGAACGTCCGGACCCGAAAGCTATGAAACGCGTATTATCACCGGATGAGCGTTGGGAAGCCTATAATAAGGATAATAATATTTACATTAAAGATCGGACAGGAGAGAAGGAGTATGCTTTGAGCTGGGATGGGACAAAGGATTTTTATTATAGTGGTGACCTGGTATGGTCTCCGGATTCCAAAAAACTGGCTGTTGTAAAAGTACGGGATATTCCGGAAAGACGTATTCCGTTAATAGAATCCAGTCCGGTAAACCAAAAACAGCCTGTCTTGCAGTGGCGGGACTATGCAAAACCGGGAGACGTATTGCCTGTTTATCTGCCTGTTTTATTTGATGTAGAGAAAAAATTGCAGATTCCTTTGGATACCCGCTGTTATGAAAATCAGTTTTATTTACAACTTACCGGCTGGAGAGCAGATAGCCGGGCTTTTACTTTTGAGTTTAACCAGAGGGGACATCAGCGGTATATTGTGGCAGAAGTAAATGCCGAAAGTGGAGAAATCCGTCCTTTAATAGACGAGCAGTCGCCAACTTTTATCCATTATAACCGGAATTTCCGCTATGATCTGAAAGATGGAAAAGAAATTCTTTGGATATCCGAAAGAGATGGGTGGAGACATTTATATCTGATTGACGGAGAAAAGGGGCAGGTAAAACGGCAGCTTACAAAAGGCGAATGGGTGGTAAGGGAAGTGGAAAAGGTGGATGAGGAAAACGGAAAGATATGGTTTACAGCTTCCGGTATAGAAAAAGGAGAAGATCCTTATCAGGTACATTATTGCCGGATCGGTTTGGACGGTACCGGATTTGTGGATTTAACTCCGGAGCCGGCCAATCATCACGCTGTATTTTCAGAAGACCGGCAGTATCTGGTCGACCGGTATTCCCGTCCGGATTTTCCGGGAGGTACGGTGATCCGTAAGGGAAGCGACGGTAGTGTCATAGCCGCATTACCGGAAGTGGATGTCGAAGACCTGCTACAGACGGGCTGGCAAATGCCGGAGGTGTTCCAGGCCAAAGGCCGGGATGGGAAAACGGATATTTGGGGAACTATTTTGCGTCCCTCTCATTTCAATGCTTCCCATTCTTATCCGGTGGTAGAAATGATTTATACAGGTCCTCATGATTCACATGTAGACAAGGATTTCCGGGCTTATCATCATTTGACTTCCCGCTTATGTGAACTAGGATTTATAGTGGTTATGATCGATGGTATGGGAACGGCAAACCGCTCTAAAGCCTTTCATGATGTATGCTGGAAGAATCTGAAAGATGCCGGCTTTCCGGATCGGATTGCCTGGATAAAGGCTGCAGCAGAAAAATATCCCTATATGGATACTTCCCGGGTAGGGATTTACGGCTGGTCGGCCGGAGGGCAAAATGCAATGGCGGCTCTATTGTTCCAGAATGATTTTTACAAGGCAGCAGTAGCCCTTTGTGGATGTCACGATAACCGTATGGACAAAATCTGGTGGAATGAACAATGGATGGGATATCCCTTAGATGAATCTTACAGTGCTTCTTCTAATGTAGACAATGCCTGGCGTTTAAAAGGAAAATTATTGCTGATAAACGGAGAATTGGATGATAATGTCGATCCCACTTCAACTTTGCAGGTAGTGAACGCCCTGATAAATGCCGGAAAAAATTTCGAACAACTCTATCTTCCCAATCATACCCACAGTTTGGGAGGAAAGTTTGTCATGCACCGGATTCATGATTTTTTTGTAAAACAACTTTTAAATCAAGATCCGCCGGAATGGGAGTAAAGGAAAAGTCCTTACCAATTAATCGTATTTTATGAATATCCCTTTACTGATTCGCTGATTAACGGAACTAAACTTCCTGACGGTTTTGTCAGAACGATAGCCCCATTCATCAGCGAATCCTTAATCAGTTTCCGTACGGAAGTAATCCCCTTTTAAAAGAACTTTTTATACGCTTCCCTTTTAGTACTTTAACCATTTATAGAGTTCTTTCCAAGTGACCTTTTTGCCATACATTAAAATACCTGTACGGTAAATTTTGCCGGAAAGCCAGGTGAAAAAGATAAAAGCTCCGATTAATAAGACCATGGAAGTTATGATTTCCCAAGCCGGAACGCCGAAAGGAATTCTGACCAGCATTACTGTTGGTGAGGTAAAAGGAATCAGGGAACTCCAAAATACTAAGGGCGATTCCGGACTTTTCATTGCTGTGAAACCGATGTACACGCCGATCGCCAAAATGATAGACAGGGGCGTCATAAACTGCTGGGAATCCGTTTCGTTATCCACTGCTGCCCCTATGGCAGCAAAGAGGGAAGCATATAATAAATAACCTCCTATAAAATAGAAAAGAAATGCTCCCAGAAAAGAGAGTATAAATTTAGGTTCAATGGTTTTGACAACACTTTGTATCACTGCTAATTCCTCTGCACCTATTTCGTTGGCTTGCGCCATGGTTGCCAGATTGGTTGTATTGCGCAGGGCTTCCATGTCGATATCGGGTAAAAATACAGCCTGAAGAGCTACAATTGCCCCTCCGATCAGGACAATCCAGATTAAAAATTGTACTAATCCGACAGATGCTACTCCTATGATTTTGCCTAATAAAAACTGAAACGGCTTGACGGAAGAAACCAAAACTTCTATGATACGGTTGGTTTTTTCTTCAATCACTCCTTTCATAACTTGGGCGGCATAGATGAAAATAAAAAAGTATATGATAAATCCGGCAGCTACCCCTATGATCGAAGCTATTTCAGACGAGCTTTCTTTGGCTTTTCCTGTCTCTGTGATCATCAGGGTGCGCACAATTACCGGGGTTTTGGTGGCATCTAACTTTTCTTCCAGATCGGGAATCTGGGATTCTGCAATGACAGCACTCTTTTTGATGTTTTCAATTTTTTTCCGAAGTTGGGAAGAAATTGTGTTTTTTAAATCCATCGTGACCTGTGAGAAAGAGTAAATGGGAATTTCTGCGCTATCCATTACATTCAACGGAATCCACATGACTGCATAATAATCTTCATTTTTTAGGAAATCAGCAGCCTTTTCTTCCGTGACCGGTTCAGATATATATTCAAATTTCGTATTGTTGATCGTTTCTAAAGGCGCTTCCAGGGCAGATTCATTCACGACGGCAATTCTTCGCTCTTGCGTATCGTCTTTTAACATAAGCCACATTAGAAAGGCGTAGAAGATAATAAAGAGAATGGGAACAAATATGGTGACCAACAGAAAGGATTTTTTTCGAACCCTGGTCGAAAATTCCCGACTGATAATGATAAAGGTTTTATTCATAATGCACTATTTTAGTATTGGAATGCTTTGGAGCAAATAGAGGTAAAACTATTGATTTTTAACCAGATTAATAAAAATGTCATTCATGCCGGGAATTACTTTCTGGTAAGATAGAATATCGGTATAAGGTAAAAAACGGCTTAAAAGAGCATTGGCGTTACAAGGTTTAATTTGCTGTAATATTATATCTTGACGGTTTCCTTCTGTCTTCTGGGAAAGAATTTCAAATTCTTCTCCGATAAACTGCTCCGGTTTTAAGTCCGGTATATACCGGAAGCTCAGTTGATAAGTGTCATTAGCATATTTTTCCCGAATCTCATTGATCGGTCCTTCTATGATCTTTTTCGATTTATTGATTAAAGCAATGTGGCTGCATATTTCTTCTACAGAGGCCATATTGTGAGTCGAAAAGATGATGGTCGTGCCCTTTTGCCTTAAATCCAGAATTTCTTTTTTTAATAACTCTACGTTGATCGGGTCAAATCCACTGAATGGCTCGTCGAAAATCAACATTTCCGGTTCGTGCAGAACAGTAGTGATAAATTGAACTTTTTGAGCCATACCTTTGGATAGTTCTTCTACTTTTTTGTCCCACCAGCCCTCTATTTCAAATTTTTCAAACCAGGTTTTCAGTCGCTTTATGGATTCATTTTTACTGATTCCTTTTAGGCGTGCCAGATAGACGGCTTGTTCCCCTACCTTCATCTTTTTGTATAGCCCTCTTTCTTCTGGTAAATAACCGATTCGGTTCATATCGGAAGGTACTAAAGGTGCACCTTTGAAGAAAAGCTTACCGGAATCAGGGCCCGTGATCTGGGTAATGATCCGGATTAAAGAAGTTTTCCCGGCTCCGTTCGGACCGAGCAAACCATAAATAGCACCTTCCGGAATCTCTATAGATACATCATCTAAAGCCCGGTGATTGGAATAATTTTTGACAATGTTTTGAGCGACGAAAAAACTCATGTTGACAATATTTGGGTTAATAAAAGACGGAAAGACCGTCCGGAGACGGTCTTTTTGTATTCATATCATTCTTCTAATTCTATCATTAAAGTATTTTTGGCGATCTGATCACCGGTTTTAACGTAGATTTTTTTTATTTTAGCTGAAAACGGAGCTGTAATTTTATTATCCATTTTCATCGCTTGAAGTGTCAGCAGTACTTCATCTGCCTCAACTTCCTGTCCTTCTTTTACATTGATGTGTAAGATAGTACCCGGAATATGGGCTTCTATCAGGTTGGGATTGGGTTCTTCCCACTTTTTGCGGTTGATCCACTTTTCCGTAAAAGTGGTCTTGTATTCTACACCATCAATCTGTAATTTTTCGTATTTTATATTAGCCATAATTTTATACTTCTTTTCTGCTAAAATGGAGGAATCCCATGTTTTTTCTGGGGTACTATAACGGTTTTGTTACTGGAAACTTCAATAGAATGCTTTAATAGCATGCGGGTTTCCTCCGGTTCGATAACGGAATCAATATAGCCTTTGGAGGCAGCCACATAAGGATTGGCAAATTTCTCCCGGTATTCGATTACTTTTTGTTTCCGGGTTTCTTCCGGATTAGCAGATTCTTTTATTTCTTTTTTGAAGATGATGTTAGCAGCACCTTCCGGTCCCATTACCGCAATCTCAGCTGTCGGCCAGGCAAACATAAAGTCAGCTTTCAGGTGTCGCGAATTCATAGCAATATAACCACCCCCGTATGCTTTCCGTAAGATAACGGTGATTTTCGGTACGGTTGCTTCACTATAGGCGTAAAGGACTTTGGCTCCGTGCCGGATAACCCCCATATGTTCCTGCTCTACACCCGGCAAATAACCCGGCATATCTTCGAACGTAACAATCGGAATATTGAAGGCGTCGCAGAAACGGATAAACCGGCCTGCTTTATCAGCAGAGTCGCAATCCAAAACGCCGGCCAATACTAAAGGTTGGTTGGCAACAAAACCAACTGTCTCTCCGTCAATACGTCCGAATCCGATGACAATATTCTGGGCAAAATCCTGCTGTACTTCCATAAAGTCGGAATCGTCTGCTACTGCCATGATGATTTCACGTACATCATACGGCTGAGTCGGATCGGCCGGTAAAATATTGTTGATTTTGTATTCGGGTTTGGGTGGTTTTGCCGGGAAAGCTTTGGCTTTACGCTGGTTGTTCCAGGGAATAAAGGTGAGTAATTTTTTGATCTGTTCAAAACATTCCTGTTCAGTCATAGCAAAGAAATGGGCATTCCCACTGATAGCGGCATGTACCCTTGCTCCTCCTAAATCTTCCATGGAGACGACTTCGCCCAATACGGTTTTTACGACTTCCGGACCGGTAATGAACATTTTGGAGATATTGTCCACTACAAAAACAAAATCCGTTAAAGCAGGAGAATATACCGCACCACCGGCACAAGGACCTAATATTACGGATAATTGCGGGATAACTCCGGAAGCCATCGTGTTCCGGAAAAATATTTCCCCATACCCGGCAAGGGAATCCACCCCTTCCTGAATACGAGCCCCTCCCGAATCGTTGATGCCAATAATCGGCATTCGCATTTTAATAGCGTGATCCATGATTTTGGTAATCTTCCGGGCATGCATAAGCCCCAATGAGCCCCCTGCAACTGTAAAATCCTGTGCATAAATGGCAACTGGTTCTCCGTATACCGTCCCGGTACCAATGACAACACCGTCGCCGTGAAGGATCTTTTTATCCATATCAAAATCTTTGGATTGATGCTCTACGAACATGTCGTACTCATGAAAAGAACCGGCATCGACAATCCCTTGAATTCTCTCACGGGCAGTCAATTTCCCCATCGCATTCTGCTTCTTAATCGCTTCTTCACCACCACCTTGGAGGACGATTTCTTTTCTCTTCCTTAAATCAAGAATATTCCTTTTAAGTGACATATTTATTAATTTTGTTAATTAATTGCACCTCAGCCTTTAACAAACTGGACACATTTTCCAACGACAATGATAGTAAAAAAAAATGATTAAAAAAATAATTTCCTCCTACCCCCTCCGTTAGGGTATTCCAAATGAAGAATTAATTGTAGGTTTTAAAGGAATTGATAAAAAGATATTTAAACAATAATATATTTGTTCGTGAAGGATAAATTTTCTCCCTCCTTTTCTATAATCAAAAATTACACATTAGGGACGTGCCCTTTTGTGTAATTTTATAGGCTTATATTTTGAATTACTGAAGAGAAGCTTATAAAAAGCTGATAGTTTCCGTCCTTTTCGGATATCTTTTAGGGGAGGATTTATATATTGACAACAGGAATCTTTTTTGAGTTATGTGATATTTTATTCGTTTCAGCCGATTTTTGGATGGGAACCTTTTAAGTTGATATTTCGTCATTTTAATGAAACGAGCTGTACTAAAAAATGTTCACGGATCAGGAAAAAAGATCATTGGAATTTTATTTTGTGAAAGCTGTTCAAAAGAATTTTACTCCTTGTTTTTCGAAATGTAATGTACAGCCGTTGTTTAATATAATAATACAGTTAAAATCATGTTCCAGCTGGGTGCCGAAGTTCTTGGAGGGAAGAAGGGGAAGAGTAAAAATTACACATTAGGGCACGTCCCTAATGTGTAAAATGGGGTGAGGTTATTCTGTAATTTGTGGGTCTTCTACAAAATAACAAAGGGAAGAGGATACGAATTCTTGGGGTACATTTGCCCCATAATAGGCATACTTTGTAAATGCACCTGCTGTTGCTCCATTATTGGCAGAGCCCCCGGCCAGGAGGAGAGTATATTCTTCTCTATTTGTTGTATTAGGATAAAAGTAATCAGAAAAATAGGTTGAATCAGTACCGCCGACTTCTGTCGGTAAACACGAGAGCAAATGCATGGAATATTTTTTTATCCATCCTTCATTACGGGGTAGTTTTGCTGCGAGTAACATGCCGTTTGTGTTAGTCCAGTTGAAGGGAGCGTACAGAGAGGGGGCTACATAACCCAGTGTTTCTGTCGTTTCGGTTTTAATAATTATTCCACTAACTACATTCCAGATGTGTCCGAAAGGGTGTACCAGGCCGAAAAAAACCGGGATGAGTATCTTATAAATTGTACCGTCAGCTTGAGTAAGGTTATATTCTGCAGTACCTGTTCTGTCTCCCATTTCAAGTCCTGCGGATGTCGGTATAATAGGATAACGCTTGTTATAGGTAGTCCAGTTAGGGAAAGTCGTTACGCCCATTCCTAAACCACCTTGGCAGAGGCCATTCGTATCTGGCTCTGGATTATAAGGCAATTGAGAATTACGGGTGCCTAAAATGATACGTAATGTATATTCTATCACAGCCCGGGCTACATACCAGCAGGCTTCCCAGCCTTGGCCCCGTTTCCGGGCATAAGTGCTGTAACTGCCATGGTTTAAAGAAGTGGAAATCATGCCTAGTTGCGTTTTTTGAGGAGAATTCTCAGCTAAATGAGGACAATCAGATACAGCGCTACCGTTACCTCCCCGATATCGTTCATCTGTGGAAATGATGGAGCAGAGTTTTTGTTCTGTCCTATCGATTACCCCTCCGCCGAGCCAGGATATTCCACCTGCGGGAACATAGATGGATTTTTTCCCTTCCACCGGCTGGAAAGTAATTATCTCAATGGTATTTTCGTCTTCTTTCCAGGTCGTATAATAATGTGCATTCCAACACCACATGCATTGTCCCATGCTGCCGTCGAGTCTGGCCGGAGAACCATCTTCAAAACGGGAAGAATTCAGCGGGTCCAGTTTACGGCGAACCCGGTCGTCAGTAACTAAATAGCGACCGAGTCCTAATTTTTGAGGTAATTCTCTGAGTGCCGATAGGCTACCGTAATATCCGGTAGCATTGGGCGTTGCATTTCGTTCATCCCAATACCTGCCAGCCATAGGATTTTCTACTGATTTTATGATTTCTTCAAGATTTGTTTTACGGGTTTCCCCGTTTACGTCCTGTACAGCAATTAACAGCTTTGTCAGGTTATCTGTACTTTTTTCCAGTTCATGGATACGTTTTGCTTTCTGAAAAGCTGTAATCATTTGTCTTAACTCGTTTTCTTCCAGTTCTGTAAATGCCATTCTTCTGTTTTTTAATTGAAAATAATAAATTTCTTGCAAGAGAGTTTTCTCTTTCTCTCTTATCTGAATAAAACAAAAATGTTTACTAATCTGTTATTGTACAAAAAAATGGTAAAATCTTTACACTGTTTTATGTTATGTTAAGTAATGTTGTCAGGGGATTTCTTCTGAAGGTTAATCTCTGGATTTATGAAAAAGAACACTAACGGAATAAATCCGGAAAGTTCATTCCAGACGGTAACTTCAGGGAAGGTTGTACGTTAAAGAAGAAAGAATAAAGAGTGATAAATTATAAGAAGGGAGTAATTTATGGAAACAACAAAAGCGTATACAGGTTTTAAAGATAAAAACGGAGAAAGAATGAAACATTTGATTGTGTTGGCGCACCCGGACCCCAGATCATTGAGTGTTGCTTATAAAGACGAAATTGTCCAATTGACGGAAGATACGAATAATGAAGTAGTAGTCCGGGATTTGTATAACCTGGGTTTTCATCCAGTATTGAATATGGAAGATTTTATGGCTTTCCGTAAAGGAGATGTGCCGGATGATATCAAACTGGAACAAGATTATATACGTTGCGCAGATTTAATTACTTTTATTTATCCGATTTGGTGGACAGGTATGCCGGCTATCCTGAAAGGGTATGTGGACCGTGTATTTTCCAAAGGTTTTGCTTATGATATTACGGGTTTAGGGGAGATTAAAGGATTATTGAAAGGTAAGAAAATTATCATTCTCAATAATTTTGGAATGCCTTTTGAAGAATATGAAAAAAACGGAATGCTGGATGCAATGAAAAAAACGAGTGATGTCGGTATTTTTGATTTTTGTGGTATGCAAATAGAAGCTCATCACTTTTTTGGACATATTGATGCTTCTTCTAAAGAAGAACGCTCCGCTCATATAAAAATGTTATCTTATCTCTACGATAAGTATTTACCGGCTCATTGAGGAAAACACTGGAAAAATCCTCGAAGGAAGGGTAATATTTATATCCGGCTGATCAACTTTCGAAAGACGCTCTGATTAATGAAACTAAAGCTCTGATGGGTTAAATCAGGATTAATTTCATTAATTAGCAGAGCGTTAAACAGTCCCGTTTGTATATATTCGCCTGGCTGTCTGGAAAAGCTTTTAAAAACCGTTATTTAATTGAATTTTGCTTTCTCTTCTTCGTTGGTATCAAAAGGATTTGTATGTCCTTTTTCCGGCAGATATTCTACTTGCAGGTATCGGTTTACTGTGGAATCCAATACGAGGGAATAAGATTCCGGTAGCTGTAAGTTGAGCGTAACTTCAGATTGTTTGTAAAAAACAAACCGTTTGGGAATAGAAAAATAATTGTCTATCCATAATGTATCGTTTTTCAATTTCCAATGATAATCCATTTCTCCGGTATCCTGGAAGTTATTATAGACTCTTTTCGTTACTGAAAGTTCCGGTTCTTCATCCAAAGTAGATGTCGCTCTGAACCGGGGAACTCCCAAAACAATATGCGTATTTTTATCACGCATATATTTTTTGTTAAAATGATTCCGGTATTCCGGAGAATAAGTTTCTTTTGCTACTACTACGATTTCTTTTTTAGCGGAAACAGGTAAGGATTGGGAAGTAATGCTATGTAGATTTCCGGAAAAATCCCTCATTTGGGTAAGGCCCAGAAAGCAAAGGATAATAGCACTTGTTATCCATAGAATAGTCAGGGTGAGGGGAAAATAATAGTTCCGGCTTTTAAAACGGAAAAGGAATTTAGATGTTAACCAGATCAAGAGAAGAAAAGGAATAATACATACAAATAATATAGCAATGATTAATAAAAAGGCGGGTAATCCCGGAACACTCAAGGCGGCTGGTATAGAAAAAGTCAATCCCGTAAGGTGAATGGGGATAAAGGCAATAATGAGCAGGAGAACAATAGCTATAGAACAGATCCATACGATACCGGCTAAAATTTTCAGGATAATTTTCAGGATTTTGACGATCGTTTTTCCGATAGCCAGTAAGATTTCAGAGACAAAACCTCCGGTCTTTTTTAATCCTTCCCGTACTTTTCCGTTATCTTTCATATCCTGGATTCCGTTTTTTATATTTTTCTCAATATTGGATATATTTATTTTTTCCCCTTTCATTTCCAGCTTTTGTTTGGCAGTGAGTGCCGGAGGTAATACGATCCAAAGAACAATATAAACGATAAGGATAATACCATAAAAGAAAGTAAGAAACAAGAATAGGAACCGGACCAGGGCCAGGGAGATATTAAAATAGCTGGCTATACCGGCAGCCACTCCGCCCAGCATGTTACGATCGAGATCACGGTACAGTTTCCGGGAAGTTTTTTCTTTTACCGGTTCTGTATAATCCTCTGAAATAATGTCGTCCGGATTTCCCATTATCTGAATGACTTGTTGTATATCTCCCAGTGTAACGACTTCTTTGCCTTGTTTTTGCATGGCTTCTTGAAGAAGTTCTGCGATACGGCCTTCGATATCGTTCATGATTTCCTGTCCTCCTTCTTCTTTGAAATAATGCCTTTCTAAAGTCTGAATATAAGACTGAAGTTTATTTCCAGCGTCTTCTTCTGTATGAAAGATTCTTTCTCCTATGCTAATAGTATATGTTTTTTTCATAATCGTAATTTTTAATGGTTTGATTGTTATCCTTTTAAAAATTCTGATTTCTCAGTTGTTCAATGGCTTGGGTAAGTTCGTTCCAGGAATTTTCCAATTCCGCAAGACAGTGCAGGCCATTTTCTGTAATCGAATAATACTTGCGGGGAGGTCCCTGGAGGGATTCTTCCCAACGGTAAGCTAATAAGCCCGCGTTTTTCAGACGGGTAAGCATAGGGTAGATCGTTCCTTCTACAACAATGATTTTCGACTCTTTTAATTTATTAATAATGTCCGAAACATACGCATCCTGTCTGGAGATAATTAATAAAATGCAGTACTCGAGAATCCCTTTGCGCATTTGAGATTGTGTGTTCTCTAGGTTCATCGTTTACGTTTTTTATATAAATTCCAAATGCCTGATGACATGTGAGCTATTCTGTATTGCAAATATATAAATAAAATATAATACTATGCAATACATAGTACTATTTTTTTGAAAGTTTTTTCTGATTAAAAAGAAAAATGTACCGTTGGGGAAAAATCAGTAATTTAGTCAGAATTATTTAATTTGGAGAGTTCACCGACATAGGATATCGGGCTGCGGTTGTTGCTTGTAACATATATATAGCAAGTGCCATCGTATTGTATATCTATTTGGATTCGGTAAATATCGTTTTTACCCACTATACCGAAGC
>JAEXFF010000312.1 GCA_023400335.1 Bacteroidota bacterium | reverse complement strand
GTCTTGGCTATTCCGGGTATATTCTGTAAAGTGTTGATCAGCACATCCATAAGATGTTGATGATTATTGCACCTAAGTTTTAACAAAAAAGCGTAATGACCGGTAATAAAATGGCATTCAATGATTTCCGGAATTTTTTCCAGTTCTTTGACGACGGATTTATACTGATGGGCATTATCGAGAGTAACTCCGATAAAAGCACATATTTTTAATCCCAAAGCCCTGGGTTTAACAATAAAACGGGACCCTTCAATAATCCCGGCATCTTCCATTTTTTTAACCCTTTGGTGGATAGCTGCTCCCGATATTCCGCATTCTCGCGCAATCTCCAGGAAGGGTACCCTGGCATTTTTGACAAGGTAAGAAAGTATTTTTTTATCTATGTCGTCAATTTGATATTTCATTGTTTTATCATTTAAGCGAATCGTTTTGTAATTATCTTGTTTAACGGAAATTCAAAACACTGTAGAGTTGTTTCCGTTGTTTATAGTATCCTTTCCCTTCTTCGTTTGTGATCGATTTGATAACGTTGTCGATCAGATTATTGAAAATCGTTGTAAAAGTAAAACCTTCCGGCGGATAGATTTCAGGGTTATGAATATCGTTCAGCTTGGCAATAAACATGCGGGCAATCATTTCGCTGGATACATCGTTTTTGTACATCCCTTGTTCCATCCCTTTTTCAATATTGATTTTAATTTTTTCATATATAAAATCCGCACGTTGATTCAGATGGGTTATATAGAGATCCGGGAACGTCTTTGCCAAAGCCATGGTAACAGAAGGGGTGACATTGAAAAAGCGATTGTTGATTTCATTGCTTACGATGAGCATAATATCGATCGCATTCCATCCGTCAAAATTGTATTCGTTGAAAATTTCTTCAAAACATTTCCTTTCGTGACTGAGAATTGCATCTACGATCTCTTCCCGGTTTCTGAAATTCTCTTTCAGTTCGGTTGTCGTTAAACCCACTTTTTTCAGGTGCTCTTCATTAAAGTCATTTATGCCGTATCGGTAAATATAATTTCTTAGCTTTTCAGCTAACTGAAGCTTTTTGTCCTCCATGTTTTTACCACATTTAGTTTAATGGTGTAAATATAGTAAACAAATATCAAACGGAACGCGTTCCGCTTATAAATTATAATATTTATTGCTTTTATTCTTAAAAAAATACATTTTTAGAGGAGAGAATATATAGAAATTATAGTTGGTAAAACAGCCGATCGGATTAGGATTTTAAATATATGTATATAAAAGTGTTCCGGTATGAAAATAATTAATGGTTATCCTTGTCAGCATAAATACCCCTTTTCCTGTTCACTGATAAAAATCTTTTTCCCCCGCTTGAACAAGGAAACATTTAAATCTTTCCTTTCCCCGGTATCTTTTCCTGTAATGAAGGCTACTGAACTTTCTTTTATTTGAGAGGTATTAATAATTTTGTTTTTTTACCTTTGTCGGAAATACGAGAAGAGCTGATTATGAAAAAACTGATATTATTATTTTTATTATTGGAGGGAATTACCGGGTATGCAGTGGAGTATAAAACCCGTTTAGTTGTCGGAATTACTATCGATCAGTTTTATCCGGAATGGCTGACTTTATACCGGAACGATTTGAGGGAAGGGGGATTGAGACGTCTTATGCAGCAGGGGAAGAAAGCGATGGCTGATTATGATTATCTTTATACGCAGACGGGAGTGGATCAGGCGAGTATTTATACGGGTGTACTCCCGGTGGAGCACGGTATTGTCTCCCACGATTGGTACGACCGTTTGCGGAAGAGAAGGGAGAATAACGTCAGGGCGGAAGATTTTTCAGAGATCGGAGGGAGTTTTGCTCCGGGGTATGCGCCTGTACAGCTTCAGGCTATGACCTTGGGATGTGCCATGAAAAAAGAGAATATTTTTTCGAAGGTTTACAGTATTGCCATGAATCCGGAAGATGCTGTATTGAGCGGAGGAACTTGTGCGGATATGGCTTTTTGGTTTAGTGAGAATAGCGGGACCTGGGTATCTTCTGATTTTTATGCCGATTCGCTTCCTGCCTGGCTGAAAAATTACAATACTACCGTAGAGAGTGATTTCTTTATCCGAAGGGGATGGATGCCTTTGTCGGAAGAAGAAGATCGTACGGCAACCGTGAAATTTAAAAATAAATCAGGGGGAGGGAGTTTTTTCTACGATATAATGCAGGCAAAACGTAAATTTGATACCTACCGGGTATTAAAAGCGACCCCTTATGCCAATACCTTAGTAGAGCAACTGGCAGAGAAATTGATTGTTGAAACTAGTTTGGGGAGGGATAACGATGCGGATTTACTGGCTTTGACTTTTTCTTCACTGGATTATATGAACCGTGATTTCGGTATATATGCACGGGAGTTCCGGGATCTGGTGTTACGTTTGGACCGGGATCTGGAGAAATTGTTCACCTTATTGGATACCAAAGTCGGGAAAGAAAATTATACTGTATTCCTTACTTTCTCAGAAGCCCGGGAATTATTACCGGAGGAATTGGGAGAGATGCGGATACAGGGAGGTTATTTCAGTATTTTTAAATCTGTTGCACTTCTGAAGTCTTATATGGGACTAATTTACGGAGAGGGAGACTGGATTTCTGACTATGATGCGGGACAAATTTATCTGGACCGCGAATTGGTGGAAAGAAACAAAATTTCGTTAAAGGATATGCAGGATAAGGTAGCCGATTTTATGATCGAATTCGAGGGGATTTCCAAAGTATTGACGGCTTATTCCCTGACCCGGAATGCATTTTCCCACGGTTCGGAAATGCTGATGCAGAATGCTTATTCCCAGAAAAGGAGCGGGGATATCTTGTTCTGTTTACAGCCGGCTTGGATACCGGATTTGAAAGACCGGGAAGATAATTATTTCCGGTATAGCAAACGGAATAAAGTTCCTGTATATTTTTACGGAGCCGGAATAAATGCTTCCCTGGCGGGAGAGTGTTATATGGCGGATATTTTGCCTACTTTATGTAAGATTATGGGCATTACTCCCCCTTATACGGCAAAGGGGAAGGCGCTCTTTCAGTAAGGAGGAGGCTATTTTGTCTTTTGCGTAGAAGCCTGGGCCGTATTTTCGTATTTGATCTTTTTAATGCGCCTGTTGTCGACATCCAGGATGGTAAATTTATGCTCTTTGTAGGTGATGATATCGTTCTTTTTGGGAAGTTCCCCTTTGATTTCCAGAATAAGCCCTGCCAGGGTATCCGCTTCTCCTTCTATTTCTTCGAAACTGTCGTCTTCCAATCCGGTTATTTTTTCAAAATCATTCAGTAGCGTATGTCCTTCGAAAATGAATGCGTTGTTTTTGATTTTAATATAAGTCCTTTCCTGTTCGTCTGTCTCGTCGTTAATTTCTCCTACGATTTCTTCCAGAATATCTTCCATGGTGACAATTCCGGAAGTTCCTCCGTACTCATCGACCACAATAGCCAGATGTACCTTTTTGGACTGGAATTCTTCCAGCAAATCGTTGATTTTTTTGGTTTCCGGAACGAAATATGCCGGACGGATGAGGCTTTGCCATTTAAAGTCTTCTGTCTCTCCCAAATGAGCGAGTAAGTCTTTGATATAGAGAATTCCTACGATATTATCCAGATTTTCTTCATAAACCGGCATACGGGAATAACCGTGTTCGATAATGACTTCCCGGATATGATCGAAATGATCTTCCTGATCGATCGCGATCACATTAATACGGGGCTGGATAATGTCGATTGCATAAATATTACTGAAACGGACAATGCCTTCCAGGATTTCTTTTTCTTCATTGATATCCGAATCTTTGGTCAATTCGAGGGCTTTTGAAAGCTGATCGATGGAAATACTGTTTTTCTTTGCAATCTTTTTACTGATGAGAGAAGTTGAACCGATTAGCAGAGCCGACAACGGACGGAATACCACCCCTAAAAAAGTCAGTGGAGCAGCCATAAAGATCGCCATAGACATGGCAGAGCGGTTTGCATATAACTTGGGGATGATTTCTCCGAAAAGTAAGATGACAAATGTAACAACCACTACTTGTATAAAAAAGCCCAGCAACGGATTAGCAGAAAAATCGAACAGCGAATCGACCAGATAAGAAGAAAGAATGACGATGCCTACGTTTACAAAATTGTTTGAAATCAATATCGTAGCCAGTAGTTTTTCCGGCTTTTTATACAGATTGCATACTTTTTCGTATCCTTTTTGCCGGAGTTCTTCCAGTTGTCCGGGAGTAAGGGAAAAATAAGCTACTTCTGAACCGGATATCGCTGCGGAGGAAAAAAGCAGCAGTAGTAAGATAATAATGTAAATTAAATCGATAAAATTAAACGGGCCGGCAGTTATATCCGAGACGGTACAGATAAGTTCAGTTTCCAAAATTTATATTATTAGTTAAACATCAAGCATCTGCAAAATTTGTAAATGCGTAACGGAAATTTTATAATGCCTGTCTGCGCGTACAGGCATTATAAGTTCCGTTTTTAGAAAGGCAGATCATCACTGTCGTCCGGTGCCGGGGTATTCATGGGGGCAGAAGAAGCTGCATTGGCGGCAGTTGTCCGGTTAGGTATATCGGAACTGTCCTGACGGCCGAAAGACAACATCTGCATATTATCGGCATAAATTTCAGTAGTGTATCTTTTCACTCCATTCTGATCATCCCAGGAACGGGTACGGATCCGGCCTTCAATATAAAGGCGCATTCCTTTTTTGACGTATTTTTCTACAATTTCAGCCAAACCTCTCCACAAAACAATATTATGCCATTCCGTTTGGTCTACTTTTTCCCCATTCTTATTTTTGTAGCTTTCTGTGGTTGCCAGCCGTAAATTCGCAACAGCCACACCACCGTCCAGATACCGAACTTCAGGATCGGCTCCGACATTTCCTATTAAAATTACTTTATTCACCATAATCAGCCGGTTTAAATTTTACACAAGTTACGAAAAAAACAGCTATTTTAAAACCTATTTTTCATCAAAAATTATTGAATGCGAATTTAATAATAAATTATGGGAATCGGAAGATTCAGGAGAAGTTTTTACAGGATTTGAAGAAAAGAAAGGAGGTGCAGAGTAAAAATGGATGTCGTAAGAAATGAAGATATTTTTTGCGATTATTGTAAATAACATGCTCGTCCGCCTAATTATTTACAAATGATATTTATTTTTAATCCTTTCGTGTTTATATTTATATAAAAATTTATTTTAACGGTGATTATTGCACCTTTCCTCTTTTTTGAAAAAGATAGAAATTATGGCATAAGAGTATATCGTTCGGACGTTTACCCTTTGAACTGTTTTCCTGTTCAAAAATGTCCAAAGGTAAAAAAGTAAGAGGGGAAGATGTGTAACCTATAAGGGGGATTATCGGTTTAATCCGGTCACTGACACCGGAAAGTTCCTTTGCCGCAGTTCGTCGGATGAGTTTAAATCAGGTATAAAATTCTTATCTCCAAATATTTAAATGTTTACACCTTTGTACTTTTAAACCGTTAAACATTTTTACATTTAAATGTTTAAACCTATTTCTCCTTAATTCCAATTAAAGGAATATTTCTTTGTTTTTACTGTGCCTGCGGAAGATTTATTCGTCCTAACGTATGGGAAATCTGCATTTTTTAATGAAAAAATTCAAAGGTTTGTTTCATTGTTTGAGGAAAAGGCTTATATTTGCAGACTGAAAACAGACGAAAAGAAATAAATTATTGAATATTAAATATTTATAGAAAATGACTAAAGCGGATATTGTTAACGAAATTTCGAAAACAACCGGGATTGAAAAAGTAGCGGTGCAAGCTACAGTAGAGGCTTTCATGGAGTCAATAAAGAATTCCGTAGTTGGTGGTAAAAATGTGTATTTGAGAGGATTCGGTAGTTTTGTCGTAAAGAAAAGAGCAGAGAAAACAGCCCGGAATATTTCAAAGTACGTGACCATTAAAATTCCTGAACACTTCATTCCTTCATTTAAACCTTCCAAAAGTTTTGTGACAGAAGTTAAAGGTAAAGTAAAAAAATAAGAAAGGAGTAGATTATGCCAAGCGGTAAAAAAAGAAAAAGACATAAGATGGCTACTCACAAACGCAAAAAGAGACTGAGAAAGAATCGTCATAAGAAGAGATAGTCAGAGTTTGTGAGTTGCGAAGGTAAACCTAAAGAACCGAAGTTCTTTAGGTTTATTTAATTATAAAAATGAAACCGGAAAAAGAAGTCCGGCGTTTCTATTTGTCTTCTAACAGACATTGGTTTATAAGTAGTGTTTATCAATGAACAGTGAGTTAGTTATTGATGTCAGGGCAGATGAAATCATCATCGCTTTGTTGAGAGAGAAAAAACTGATTGAACTGACGAAAGAGAAAACGAGCGTTCAGTTTGCAGTAGGGGATATTTACCTCGGGAAGGTTAAGAAAATTATGCCCGGGTTAAATGCTGCTTTTGTAAATGTCGGGTATGAGAAGGATGCTTTTCTTCATTATTTGGATTTAAGTCCGCAGTTTCACTCCTTGGATAGTTACATCAAACAGTGTATTGCCCGTAAAGGTTTGCCTGTGGCCAAGCTGAAACTGGAACCGGAAATTAGTAAAGTCGGAAAAATTTCCGATATACTGACGGTAGGGCAGTGGGTAGCCGTGCAGGTAGCTAAAGAACCCATTTCTACAAAAGGACCGCGGCTTACCTCAGAATTGAGTATTGCCGGACGGAATCTGGTGCTTATGCCTTTTTCAGAAAAGGTTTCCGTTTCCCAGAAAATTAAATCGCCGGAGGAACGGAAAAGATTAAAACGGCTTATCGAAAGTATCAGACCTAAAAACTATGGGGTGATTGTTCGGACGGTAGCTGAAGGGAAAAAAGTAGCCCAGTTTGACAGTGAACTCAAGGAATTGGTGGAAAGGTTTGAGACAGCTTTTAAACATATACGGGATATTGAACCCCCGAAATTGATTCTGGGAGAGATCGATCGCACAAGTGCTTTTCTACGTGATATATTGAATCCCTCATTTGAAAATATTTATGTAAATGATATCACGTTGAGTAAAGAAATCAAACACTTTCTGAGTACGATCGCTCCGGAAAAAGAAGATATTGTCAAATATGTTTCCCCGGAAATCCCCATACTCGATCATTTCGGGGTAGATAAACAGATCAAATCTTCTTTGGGAAAAACGGTTTCGTTTAAAAACGGAGCTTACCTCATTATTGAACACACCGAGGCTTTCCATGTCATTGACGTAAATAGTGGGAACCGGGCAAAATTGGGAGACGACCAGGAATCGAATGCCCTGGAAGTAAATCTGGCTGCTGCAGAAGAGGTGGCCCGACAGTTGCAGTTGAGGGATATGGGAGGAATTATTGTTATCGATTTTATCGATATGCAACTGGCCGAAAATCGTCAGAAGTTGTTCGATAAGATGAAAACCTGTATGGAAATCGATCGGGCAAAACATACGATATTGCCCTTGAGCAAGTTCGGTTTGATGCAGATTACCCGTCAACGGGTAAGGCCCGAGATGACAGTAGATACCATGGAGGTTTGTCCCGTCTGCCACGGTACCGGAAAAGCTGAAGCCGCTATACTGGTGATTGACAAGATTGAAGACCAGCTGGAATACATTGCGAAAGAGAAAAAATGTAAAAATATTGTATTAAAAGTACATCCTTTTGTGGGAGCTTATTTAAAGGAAGGTTTCTTTTCTTTACGATTAAAATGGGCTTTCCGTTACCGGGTTTCTTTAAAGGTAGTAGATGTTCCTTCTTATTACATTTATGAATATCACTTTTATAATCAATATAAACGGGAAATTGCGGATTGATAATGTTTAACTGTTTAAGGAAAGGGAAAATGTTATGATTCCGGGTGAATGATTTTGGGGGAAGGGAAGGATATCGGGATAAAGTTACGGTTCTGGAGGGGATAGCAGAACCGATTTTTTTAAGTAGAAAGTGACCATAAGGAAAACAGAGAATACTCATTTCCCGTTAAGATTTTTCGGATATTCGTGTGTTGTCCACTGAAACCTTATCTCTGACAGTTCGTTTTTCATTAATTAAATGTTAAATAGGGAACAGACTTTCGTCTGGGGGAAAAATTAGTTCTATTTTTGTTTTCGGATACTAAACTGTTGCAGGAGAATTATACACTTCAATTTAATTATATATTCATTTATGAAAAAAGGATTATTTACTTTTTTACTGACTTGTATTTTAGGTGTAATGGCATTGAGTGCGCAGGTAGAAAACCCGGCAACCTGGACATTCACCCAGAAAGATTTGGGGAATGGGGAATACGAGCTGACTATGCAAGCAATTCTGGAGCCGGGTTGGAAAGTGTATTCTATGTTTACGCCGGAGGGCGGACCTTTGGCTACAACTTTGACATTGAATGAGGAGGGAAAGGGTGTTGAATTTATCGGTAAGGCCGTTGAAAATGAACCTCAGAAACATTTCGATGAATTATTCGATGTGGATGTCTGGTATTTTGAAAGCGAATATATTATTAAACAAAAGATAAAGGTGACAGATCCTGTCTTAGCTGCAGTAAAAGGTACATTGGAATATCAGGTCTGTCAGCAGGGACAGTGTATTATGTTTGATACCGATTTTGAGATCCCTCTCTCCGGACATCAGCAGGATGTTAGCCGGGAAACGGTAACAGAACAAATACAGCCGGTAACAGGAGACCACAAAGGGGATGAATCTTTGTGGACATTTTTCTGGTTGGCTTTTATTGCCGGTTTGGCAGCTGTAGTGATGCCTTGTGTATTTCCGATGATTCCCATGACGGTTTCTTTCTTTATGCATGGGGATGCGAATAAGGCGAAAGCCAAGGCCAAAGCTTTGTTTTTCTCTTTATCTATTATCGTAATCTATACGATATTGGGAGTTGTCGTTTCTATTCTTTTGGGACCGGATTTTATTAATTGGCTGAGTACGAATTGGGTACCGAATCTGTTCTTTTTTATCATTTTCATGATATTCGCTGCCTCTTTTTTCGGGGCATTCGAAATTGTACTTCCTTCCTGGCTGGTCAATAAATCCGATAAGCAGGCGGATAAGGGCGGATATGTAGGAGCTTTCTTTATGGCTTTTACCCTGGTCCTGGTTTCTTTCTCCTGTACTGCTCCGATTGTCGGGACGGTTTTAGTTGAGGCTGCCCGGGGGTCTGTATTGCGGCCCATCATCGGTATGCTCGGGTTTTCCCTTGCTGTCGCCTT